>NZ_JAOTGB010000003.1:0-128400 GCF_044427425.1 Streptococcus sp. 2018WUSS126
TTTTCTACGGTACTTAGGTGTGAAAACTATGTGATATTTGTACATCCATTTGGTATGTGATAAACTGTAACTGGTTTTAGCCATTTCTTTTTCCTCCTTTATCTAACCTGAACAATTAGATTATATCAGGAAAAAGAAATGGAAGCTCAAAGCCTTGTCAGCCACCAGCATAGCTGGTGGTTTTCTTGTTTTTCTCTACGAGAAAAACTGGCTCGAAGCCATAATGAAAAAGAAACCAGCAGAGCTGATTCCTTTTAATCAATTATTTTGTACCGAACAAGCGGTCACCTGCATCTCCCAAACCTGGTACGATGTAGCCTTTTTCATTGAGTTTTTCATCCAAAGCTGCTGTGTAAATATCAATGTCTGGATGTGCATCTTGAAGAGCTTTTACACCTTCTGGAGCTGAAACAAGAGCAACAAATTTGATATTTGAAGCACCACGTTTTTTCAATGAATCAACTGCAAGAATAGCTGAACCACCTGTAGCAAGCATTGGGTCAACTACAAAAATATGACGTTGATCAATGTCTTCTGGTAATTTCACAAGATACTCAACGGGTTGAAGGGTTTCTTCATCGCGGTACATACCGATGTGACCAACTTTAGCTGCTGGTACCAAGCTTAGCAAACCATCAACCATACCAACACCTGCACGAAGAATTGGTACGATAGCTAATTTTTTACCTGCAATTTGTTTCTGAACTGTTTTAGTGATTGGCGTTTCAATCTCCACATCTTCAAGTGGCAAGTCACGCAAAACTTCGTAACCCATCAGCATCGCGATTTCATTAACCAACTCACGAAAATCCTTTGTTGAAGTAGATGTACGACGAAGGATAGACAACTTATGCTGAATGAGTGGGTGTGAAATGACTTGGAATTTCCCCATGATGATAAAACCTCTCTTTTTTGTTTTTTCTATTTTACCAAAAAAATTGAAAAAATGCTTGAGAATATGGCAAATTTATTTATTTTTTGAAAACGATAGCTTCAAAAGGTCTCAACATCCCTTTATTAATCGCCTCTTCGTTTTCATAATTGTTCATGAAAATAGAATATTCTTCCACAGCTATAGTATAAGCCTGCTCCTGGCTTGAAAAGTTTACTAATATGATGAAATCATCCTGTTCATCATATTTACGGTAGGCCATTACCGAGCTATTTTCAGTCTCCATCACTTCATATTTTCCTTCAGACATGCAAGGATACTCTTTCCGAAGAGCAATTAATTTTTGATAGGTATAGAAAAGCGATTGTTTGTCTGCAAGTGCTTTTTCAACGTTGATGTCTTTGACAGTATCTCCCAAAGCCAGCCAGGCTTGACCTGTACTGAATCCCGCTCCTTCTGCTCCTGTCCATTGCATTGGACGGCGAGCATTATCACGACCTTTGGCATTTATAGAAGTAATCAATTCCTCCTTGGTAAAGCCATTTTCAATCCGTTCCGCATACATGCGACGTGTTTCAATATCGTCCGCTTGGCTAATATCTGTAATCGGAGTATTGATCATACCGATTTCCTCACCTTGGTAGATATAAGGTGTCCCTGACATAAAATGAAGATAAATAGCCAACATTTTACCACTTAGCTCACGAAATGCAGGTCGATCATCACCGAAGCGAGAAATGGCACGAGGTAAATCGTGGTTATTCCAGAAAAGAGAGTTCCAGCCTTTACCAACCAGTTCAGTCTGCCATTTGGATAGAACCTTATGCAAACGAGCTGGATCAAGCGGTGCCAAATCCCACTTTTCTTTCCCTTCCTGCTGATCAAGTCCTACGTGTTCAAATTGGAAAATCATCGAAAATTCTTTTCGGTCAGGGTGCGAATATAACTGAGCATTTTCTGGATTGGCACTCCAGGTTTCCCCAACAGTCACTAAATCGTATGCACCAAAGGTTTTCTCATTTAATTCCTGAATAAGAGGATGGAGAGTCGGTCCATCGGCTGTAATTAATTTTTCCGGTTCTTTTCCAATCAAATCAATCACATCTAGCCTGAAACCGCCGACACCTTTTTCAATCCAAAAATTGATCATGTCCCAGATTTCTTGTTTCAGAGCAGGATTTTTCCAGTTCAAATCCGGTTGCTTAACAGAGAATTGGTGGAGATAGTATTTGTTCAGATGTGGAACGTATTCCCAAGCAGAGCCTGAAAAGGTCGAGCGTAATTCATTCGGCTCATCAGCCCAAACATAATAATCATAATAGGGATTATCTGGTCCTTTGAGGGCTTCTTGAAACCAAAAATGTTCATCCGAGGTATGATTGAGCACCAAATCCATGATTATTTTGATATTGCGCTTATGGCCTTCTGCAATCAGCTCTTCCATATCTTCCATGGTCCCAAATTCTGGAGCAATTCCTTGGTAGTCGCTGATGTCGTAACCATTGTCATCCATGGGGGACTGATAAACAGGACTGAGCCAAATAGCATCAATTCCTAGCTCGTGAAGATAATCTAATCGGCTGATAATCCCTTGAATATCCCCTACTCCATCTCCATTTGAATCTTGAAAACTACGAGGGTAAATTTGGTAAATGACGGACTTCTTCCACCAATCTGTCTTTTGTATTTCTGACATTTGATTGATCCTTTCTGTACAATCTTATTTACGCAAGAAAAAAGGGAGTCCCCCTCTTTCTATATAATCATATTATAACTCAATTGTGGTAATTTTGCCCTCTTCTATTTCAACAATTTCAAAGTTTTTTTCTTTTAGGTTTGCTGTTAGGCGGGCAGATACCCCTGCATCTTGATTATTCCAGAAAATTTCCATACTTGTTTCATCGAGCATCTTAACAGAGAACTCTCCGTCGAAAGCTGGACTTGTATTGCGGAATTTAAGGAGTTTGAACAAGGATTGTACAACTGGCCGTTGTACTTCGTGCTCAATTTCTTCCAAATCATAGTAATGGCGATTAATATTGCGGCCTTCCTTACTTGATTCTAAAAGTTCAATATCATTTTCGCCTGCAAGTAAACCAACATAGTAAATCTGTGGAATACCTGGTGCAAAACATTGAAGAACACGCGCTAATAGGTAAGCTTGATCGTTATTGCCAAGGGCAGAATAATATGTACAGTTAATCTGATAAATATCCAAATTATTATAGGCTTCTGTACTATAAATTTTCTTTACATTGGCACCTTGTGCATATAAGGCTTCACGCGTTTCCTCTGTCTCTTCATCCGTCAGCAAATCCTTAACGTCCACAACACCGATTCCATCATGTGTATCAAGAGTTGTAAATTGCTTGCGAGGGCAAATCTCCATCCAGTGAACCAGGCGATTGACATGACCAGAATACAAGGCGTGGAGAACCAGCATTGGCAAGGCAAAGTCATAAACATAATAATCCTGTTCCGTAATTTTTTGCTGAATGGTATAGTGTTCATGAATTTCTGGTAAGATTTCTACATCTTTTGGTGCCAATAACTGACGTGGAAAATGAAGCATTTCCCAAATATCAGGCTCCACAAAGAAACAGTTGGTTCCTATTTTTTTATTGGCATAAGCAAAGGCGTCCAAGCGAATAATCGAAGCACCATGTTCTGCCAACTGCTCCAAATTTTCTTGGATGAACCGACGTGTTGTCTCTGTAGTCACATCCAAGTCAATCTGTTGCTCATCAAAGGTACACCATACCTTCTCCTCGCTACCATCAGCAAATGTTGCAATTCTATATGGAGCACGAGTTTTGCGTTTGTATATCAAATCAACATCTTCTTGCGTTGGTTCACCATTTGGCCAAAAGTTTTTATAGCGAATAAACAAATCCGCATAAGCTGAATCGTCTTTCTTTTCAAGAAAATCAAGGAAATAAGGAGATTTTGCAGAAATATGATTGATCATAAAGTCAAACATCAGATAATAGTCCTTGCTCAATGCTTCAATATCTGACCAATCTCCAAATGCAGGATCTACTTTTGTATAATCCATTGGCGCAAACCCACGGTCACCTGATGATGGGAAAAACGGCAGAATATGGATACCTCCCACAACATCCTTTAATGGCCCCTCAAGAACCTTTTTCAAATCCTTGAGATTCTTTCCTAAACTATCCGAATAAGTAATCAACATAGCTTGATTTTTAATTTTCATAGATATTCTCCTTTGTAAGCCTTTTCTTTTTTCTTTGTTAGAAAAGGTTGAACAAGTCAACCTTTAGATTTATTTGACAGAACCACTCGTCATACCTGAAATAATATGTTTTTGGAAGATGAGGTAGACAAGTAGGATTGGGATAATTCCTACAACATAGGAAGCAAATGATGGTCCATAATCACTGAAATACATGCCTTGATAGTTGTATTGGAAAAGAGGTAAAGTCCACATGCTTTGATCACGGTTCAATACTAGTAAAGGCAAGAGGAAATCGTTCCAGACCCAGAGGGCATTGATAATCAAAACAGTTGCATGCATAGGTTTCATGAGTGGGAAAATGATTTTCCAATACATGGTAAATTTATCACAGCCATCAATAGCTGCCGCCTCATCCATTTCTTCAGGAACAATGGTCTTAATATAGCCGACGTAGAGGAAGAGGGCCTGAGGAACTGCATAGGTCAAATATAGAATAATCAAACCGACAATATTGTTTAAACCAAGGCTTGACATTAATTTGGTCATTGGGAGCATAATCACTTGGAAGGGTACAAAAATCCCAATAATCAAGAAAAAGTAGATAAAGTTAAACACTGTCTGGCGTTTCATTTGACGGGCTACGGCGAAAGCTGCCATTGGAATAACAAGTAGAATCAAACCAACAGCAACAATCGTAATCAAGGCAGAATTGCCAAAATATTGTACAATACCATCATTAAACAAGCGTTCGTAGTTGTTTAAAGTAAAATTTTCAGGAAGACCAAAGAAATTACTGGTAATTTCCTTGGTTGGTTTGAATGAGCTGATAATGGTCACAAGTAGCGGAATAAACATGAAGAGAATACCGCTGAAGAGCACGAGATAGACCCACCAATTTTTTTGTTTCTGAGTATTCATGTCAGTCCTCCTAAATTTCAAATTTCTTCGAAATTCTCATCTGAACCAATGAGATGACAATTATGAAGATGAAGAGCACTACTGCCAAAGCATTGGCATAAGAGAATTTGTTGTCTACAAAGGCATAGTTGTAAACGAGTAAGCCCAAGGACTCTGTTTTGCCATCTGGACCACCACTTGTCAATGCAAAGATAAAATCAAATGCTGTCAAACCTGATTTCATAGCCAAGATGAAAACCATACTGATAGATGGCAATAAGAATGGAAGCTCAATGTTGAAGAACTGTTGAGAACGACTTGCACCATCGATTGCAGCCGCTTCCTTCACATCTTCTGGAATACTTTGCAGACCAGACAAGAAGATGATAACCGGCATCGCCAACCCTTGCCAAAGAGCCACAAAAAGTACAGCTGGAATAACCGTATTTTCTTGTACCAATAAGTTTTCCATCAACCAATCGATATGCAGAATCTCACCAATTTGTGTGAAACCATAGTTGAACAGCTGAACGAAAATCAAACCCAAAGTGACTGTGGATAGCACTGCTGGGAAGAAATACCAGGTTCTAAAGAAACCAACTGCTTTAATCTTACGATTGAGGAGACTAGCCAACCAAATCCCTATAACAATTTCTCCGATGACCAAACCAATGGTGAAGATAATGGTAAAAGTCATGGAAGTATAAAAATCAGGATTTTTTAAAATATCTAAGTAATTCTGAATACCGATTAGTTTGAAATCAGATGTCAACCCATTCCAATCCGTCAAACTATAATAGATACCTGTAAATAGGGGATAGAAGAAAAAGATTAACTGTAAGCCAATTGGTATGGCAACAAATAGATAGGGCCAATATTTAGCAATAAATCCTTTTTGATTCATCATGGTACTCCTTTTTGATAAAGTTATAGTTGCTTAGTCTCAGTTCAAGGAATCCCATAGGGTTACTAAAACTGACACTAGGCAACTATAAGGAGGCTAGGCTACAACTAGCCTCTGCTTATAGTTTTCCTGGATTATTTTTTCATTGGGTCAAAGAACACAT
The DNA here is from genome assembly GCF_044427425.1 of Streptococcus sp. 2018WUSS126. NCBI lineage: Bacteria > Bacillati > Bacillota > Bacilli > Lactobacillales > Streptococcaceae > Streptococcus > Streptococcus sp. 2018WUSS126. The sequence continues at coordinate 6,056 of NZ_JAOTGB010000003.1, forward strand.
TCAGTTTTTTCACTAATTCTGCTGAGTTTGGATTTTTAACCATTTCAACAGTGATATTCCAGAACTCTTCTTCTGATTCCCATTCAGATTGCAACCAAACTACATGTTTGTCAGCGAAGGCATATTGTGTCACTCCAGCAGTTTCTTCAAACTTACCTTCTGTATTTACACCTTCAACTGAAGTTGGTGAGCCATCTACATCATAGTATTTCTGGATAACTTCTGGACGTGAGAGGTATTCTAGGAATTTTTTAGACTCTTCTGGGTGCTCTGTATCTGCGGAAATAGATAGAGCAAGGTCAGCTGCACCGATGGTATAGTCGCCCCCTTCTTTATCACCAGGGAATGTAAACATACCATATTCAAATTCTGGTTCTTGTTGGTTAACAGCTGTAGCTGCCCATGTACCTTGTGGAAGCATGAGAGCATCACCTGCTGCAAAACTTGCGACTGCATCTGCATAGAGCGCGCCTGTCGCACCTTTTTGTCCATTATCAGTCAGTAGTTGCAAGCGTTCTAAGACAGCTTTTGTTGTAGCATCATCTTGAATCGCTCCCTTTGCACTGCGGATTAGAATATCTTCAGCACCATCAAAACCACCCGCAACAGTTACCCAAGCTAACTGATGGTAGCCGTTCAATGACCAAGCATCGTTTAATGAAAGAGCAAACGGTGCTGCACTACCATCAGCCTTGATTTTGTCTATCAAAGCTACAAATTCTGCATAGGTAGTCGGAACTTCCAGTCCCAACTCTTTGAACTTATCTTTATTATAGTAAATACCATAAGCATTAGCTGTCAAAGGAAGGGTGTAATTTTTTTCATTAACAAGATAAGGCGTTACAGCACCATCTTTTAGATGACTAAGACCTGCATCATCACCAATTTCTAGGAAACGACCATCCGCTGCATATGCTTTGAAGTCCGCATTTTGTGGATAAATGTTGATGACATCTGGCGCTTCGTTATTTGCCATACGGGTTTTCAGAACAGTTCCTGCATCTGGTACATTTGAAAATTTAACATCAATCGTAGGATTTTCTTTTTCAAAATCATCAATAATTTCCTGCAGAGTTGCTTGCATTTCAGGTTTTTGTGAGAAATATTCAATTTCTACCTTATCGCTACTACTTGCATTCCCACAAGCAACCAAAAAGCTGGCAAAAGCACAAACCGATGCACATTTTAAAAATGTTTTCATTTTCATTATAAAATCCTCCTAGATTTTGTTAAAAATATATTGTACACTAAAATAATCTTTTTGAACATGTGGCATTGTAAGCCCAATGTTCATCAATTCATCCCCGTAGAATGTCTCTCCTAATTGTGGGCATCCATACAAGGCATCTGGGTCTAGCCCCTTCAACCGAACATGAAGCAAAGGCGCTTCTGGCTTGGCAAGAATTTTTACAAATGTAAAGACCGCTTGATTCTTATCTTGACTAACATAATTGGCAGCCCAGGTATTGGTCGTCTTTTTCAGACGGTAGAGCTGACCGAATTGTATAGTTTCACGAATGGAGTGATAGGTTTCGATTTTCTGACTGATTTCATCCAATTCCTTTTCCGAAAGTTTCATTAAATCCAGCTCGTAACCAAATGCTCCTCCCATCATAGCCACGTTACCCCGTGTAGCAAGAGGTGTGATACGACCAACCTGGTGGTTAGGAACGGCAGAAACGTGTGCGCCAATTGAGGAAGGGGGATAAATCAAACTAGTACCTTCTTGAATAGATAAGCGCTCAATCGCATCTGTATCATCACTTGCCCAAGCTTGCGGCATGTAATACATGATTCCCAAATCATTACGACCTCCACCGCCTGCACAGGATTCGAAAAGAATATCTGGGAACCGCTTGGTAAGGTTGTCTAATACACGGTAGAGACCTAGCATGTAACGATGGTGGAACTCAAAGCGCTGGTCATTTGCTAAACCTTCAGGGATATTGGTGATATTACGGTTCATATCCCATTTTACATAAGAAATATTGGCTGATTCTAATATTGAAGAGACGCTATCAATGATGTAGTCACAGACTTCCTGCTTGGTCAAATCCAACACTAATTGTTCTCGGCTGTAAATTGGTAAGCGTCCTTCTGTGCGAATTGCCCAATCAGGATGTTCACGATAAAGATCGCTATCAATAGAAATCATCTCCGGTTCAAACCACAGTCCGAATTTCATGCCAAGCTCATTTATTCGCTCTGCTAAGCCATTCAAACCATTTGGCAACTTATCCAAATTGACTTTCCAATCGCCCAATGAACTTTCATCATTGTTTCGTTTACCAAACCAACCATCATCCAGAACAAATAATTCAATACCAGCTCGACTTGCGACCTGAGCTAACTGTAAAATCTTTTCTTCTGTAAATTCAAAATAGGTCGCTTCCCAGTTGTTGATTAAAATGGGCCTTGGTTTGTTTACAAACGATGATCGAATGAGGTGTTTTGTGATAAAGTGATGACTATTTTGTGTCATGCCAGTAAATCCTTTATCAGTATACGAAAAGAGAACTTCTGGAGTTTGAAACCGGTCATCCTTATCCAATTGCCATGAGAAATAGTGACTTTCCAATCCTAATCCCAATCGACTGGTTTCCATGGCTGTCGTTTCGACAAATGCTGTAAAGTTGCCACTATAGACAAGGTGGGCCGCATAAACATCGCCCTTGTCCTCACTTGCATCGGGTGAGGCTAGTGCTAAGAAGGGTGTTCTTGAGTGACTTGAAGCACCTCGAATGCTACCAATCGAATACTGACCTTTTGTCAATGGGGTCTGTGTCCACTCTTTTTCATAAGCATAGCGTCCTGTCAAGCTGTGAACAATGAAATCTTGATGTGGAAAATCAAGAGTTGCAGACAAGACCTTCTCTAGTTTGCATGGATATTTGCCAGTTTGAATTGTAGCTGACCGTGCGAGATAAGAAGCTTCTTCAAAAACAGAATACTGAAGTGTTACGGTAACATCTGTCAACTGATCATAAAGATCAATTTCAAGACTCTCTACCTCTTCTTGATTTCCAAAACTTGCTGGTAATCCCCTCAGTTCTTTTTTCCCCTTGTATAATCGATACTCTTTGTATTTTAGGTCAAGAGTAACCCCAAATTCGTTCCGAACATCTAGTGCTGAGGTTCTAAAATCTCCCAGACCATTGCTAGAATATTCGAGCGGGAGGACATCCAATGAGTATGTCCTATCCCCAGTAATTGGACTCGGAGAAAACGATCGATCTAAATATGTTATTTTGTTTCCATCGCTAAATTTTTCGATTTTTTTCCCAAAATAACGATGAACCAGATCTCCTGTTTCCAACACTTGGATGATATAAGAGAATTCTCTTGTTTTCAGGTGAAAAATCTGTTTTTCATTATAAATCTCAATCACATTCATCTCTCCCATCTCTTCTTTATGCTATTATTTTACGAAATGAAAACGCTTTATTTAATAGCCTTTTGTATTTAAAACATGTTATAATGTTTCCTAAGGAGGAGTAAGATGAATATTCTGAACATCTATAACGAGCTTGATAGTCACAACTTTGACCTAAATGTAGACCATTACGGTGCCGAACAATGTGACAAGGGCTATTCCTTCGGTCCTACTATCCGTGATAATTTTGTCCTGCATTTTATTACAAAAGGACGAGGAAAAATTCTTGTTGATGGAAAAACAAGCTATCTTGCTGCAGGCGATTTATTTATTCTTCCAAAGGATGTTTCCATTTTCTATCAAGCTGATGATATAGATCCTTGGACCTATATATGGGTTGGTTTTAGTGGTTCACGAGCAAAAGACCTACTGAATCAAAGTCAACTGCTAGAAAACTACTACCTCCACTCCAATCTAGAGTCACCAATTCTAGGCTACATGCATCAGATTAACCATGTTCAGATGCATCCCATCCCCTCTATCACAGAATTGGTCTTAATTGGCTATCTCAATCAACTCTTAGCAGCACTCATCGAGGAATTTCCAAGTGAAACATTAATTAAGCCTGAAACACAAACCAAGCATTATGTTCAGCAAGCCATCAAGATGATCCATAACCACTATGCTCACCCAATTAAAGTTTCTGAAATAGCAGATTTTCTAGCTCTAAGCCGAAGCTATCTCTATAAAATTTTTAAGCAGGAAACTGGCTATTCTATCAAAGATTATATTTTACAAGTAAAAATGAATCGTTCTTGTCAACTATTAGAAGATGCTTCTTGGAGTATCACTGAAATCGCCTATTCTGTCGGCTACCAAGACCCTCTCACCTTCAGCGCGGCCTTCAAAAATTATTTCCATATGAGCCCGACAGAATTTCGAAAAACACAAAAAATAAGGATTAGGTGATTTTACTCACACCTAGTCCTTATTTCTTTATCCAAAAACGTTTCTAAGTCGTTGACAGGCTTCTTCAATGACATCAAATGGAGCTGCCACATTTAGACGTGCATGGTGCTTACCTTCCTTACCAAAGGTCAAACCATCATTCAAAATCAACTTCGCTTTACAATGAAGAATATCAAAGAGCTCCGCATGCTCTAACTCATAAGCAGAAAAATCAAGCCAGATGAGGTAGGTTCCCTGGGGCTTCATGACCTTGATCCTTGTATGGGTTGTCAAATACTCCTCAACAAAGTCTATATTTCTCTCCAAAATAACCTTCAACTCCTTCAACCACTCATCTCCATAAGTGAAAGCAGCTTCTGTGGTTAACAAGCCAATTGTTGGAATCTCGTGCTGATTATTTATCAATTGATGCTTAGCGAAAGTCTTGCGAATGCTTGGATTTTCAATGATTGCAAAGCTATTTTTTGTACCAGCGATATTGAAGGTCTTGGTCGCAGATGATAAGATGATTGAAAACTCTTTAAAACTTTCATCCACTGTGTTAAAGGAATAATGCTTGTGACCATACAAGGTTAAATCTTGATGGATTTCATCTGAGACAAGGATAACACCATGTTTCTGACAAAGACGTCCAATCGCCAAAACTTCCTCTCTTGTCCAAACCCTACCACCTGGGTTGTGGGGATTACAGAAAATATAGAGTTTAACTTGATTCTCTACAATGTCCTTTTCAAGCCGGTCAAGATCAAGCCTAAAAATACCATCCACATCAACTAGTGAATTGGTGACTAGCTGACGATTGTTTAATTTTACAGTCCGCGCAAAGGGGAGATAGACAGGTGTATTAATTAGGATTGCATCCCCTTCTTCTGTCAAAGATTGAATAGCCACAGATAAAGCAGGAACAACTCCTTCGATGAGTAGGACGGACTCTCTTTCAATCTTATAGCCATGCTGTCTATCTTCCCAGTCAATAATAGACTGATAGAGGCTGTCACTAGCATAAGGATAACCAAAAACATGATGATCTGCGTAGTCACGGATAACTTGGCGAATTTCTGGTAGAGGCTCAAAGTCCATATCTGCTATCCACAAGGGTAAGAGTTCTTTATCCGTCTCTACTTTTCTCCATTTTTCCGCATGCTGGGATAGGCGATTCGGACTATCTATAAAATTATACTGTGTCATATCTTATCCCTCCAAGGCTGTTTTTAAATCTGCAATCAAGTCTTCCGCATCCTCTATACCAATAGATAAACGAAGCAAATCATCTGTCAAACCGTAAGAATGACGGGTTTCAGCTGGAATGTCTGCGTGGGTCTGAGTGGCTGGATAGGTAATCAGACTCTCTACTCCACCCAGACTTTCAGCAAAGGTAAAGACTTTCAGGGTGTTGAGAATATGGGGAATCCGACTTTCATCTACCACCTTGACTGAAATCATGCCACCTTTGCCTGTGTAGTAAACTTGCTTGACTGCTGGACTCTTCTCCAAATAGGCAACAATTTTCTGAGCATTTTGTGTCGCCCGCTCCATTCGAAGCGAGAGGGTTTTGAGTCCACGCATGAGTAAGTAAGAATCCAGTGGAGATAGTGTTGGACCTGATGTATTTTAGTCATAAAAGAGCTTATCATATAGGGCTTGATCATTGGTCATCAAAGCGCCAGCTAGTACATCATTATGCCCAGATAGGTACTTGGTTGCTGAATGTAGGACAACGTCCGCTCCTAGAACAAGTGGATTTTGATAAATAGGGCTATAAAAAGTGTTATCGACAATTACCTTAGCACCTTTGGCATGGGCGATAGCCGAAACCTTGGCGATGTCAAACTCCACCATGAGTGGGTTGGTCGGCGTCTCCAGATAAACATAGTCTGTCTCTTCGGTGATGGCTGCAATCAGCTCCTCCTCGGTGTTTGCATAGGTAAATTGAAATCTACCGATACTCTCTTGCTCATTTAACCAGCGGAAGGAACCACCGTACAAATCACGCGCCGCTACCACTTGACTCCCTACAGGAAAACCATTAAAAAGTAAGGCCAGAGCAGCCATTCCCGAGCTCGTTGCTAGGGCATAGTCGGCCTTTTCAATAGCTGCCAAAGTCGTCTCTAGACTGGCACGTGTCGGATTTTTTGTTCTCGTGTAGTCATAACCTGTCGATTGACCAAACTCAGGGTGTTGATAGGTCGTCGAAAGGTGAATAGGGGAAATCAATGCCCCAGTTTTTTCATCGCTATTGATGCCCGTATGCGCTAAAATCGTATCAATCTTATAATCTGTCATAACATCTACTCCATTCTAACTTACAATCTAGTCTAGCATGAAATAGGAGATTTGGTGTGAAAAATATCCAAAAATACTTATAGAAAAATAGCAAGCTTTGTTATAGTTTTTCTTTATAACAACATCTCCCCCCCTTACATATACTTGCTAGATTATCCATTATTAATTTGATATAATGACAAAGAGGTGGTCATTATGAAAATCAGATTCAACAAATACTTCTACCGTTTCAGTAATTTTTATTCTATGATATTTTGGATTTGTTTTCTGCTACCAACTGCCAATGATAGCTTTGATCAGTGGCCACTCTGGTATACAAGCCTAATTCTAATAATCATTCCTATTCATATTTTCAGGGCTTTTTTCCTCAAAGAAGAAAAGGAGCTCACTCGCATGGGTTATATCTTCTATATCGGATTGATTGTATTGATTATTTTCCTGCGTTTTATTTTAGGTAAATAGCTGAAAGGAGACAAGAATGTTTAAACAATTCAATAGAACATTTTATCGAACTTGGGAATTTTACTTCTCCATTCTTTGTATCCTACAAGTGATTTATGCTGTTGTAAATGGACCGTTTTGGTTTATCCATTTTCTCAAGCTTGGAGTCGGACTTTATGCTGGTTATCTAGCTTTCTTTAAGTCACGTAGCTGGATAAAAAAAACATGGCAGATTTATCTGACGATTGGATTGATTGCTAGTTGGATAATCATTTCCTTCTTTGTATTGTGAGGATTTTCTATGTTTAAGGAATTTAATAAAGAATTTTATCGGAGTTTGAATTTTTATTTGATGATCCTGTTATTGCTGGGTAGTCTAGGAGAATGGCTAAATAAGGGACCTAGCCTCTGGCTTGCACTCTTGCTGTTTGCGACTGTCGGTACTGCCCGTAGTGCCTTTTGGTCTAAAGAATGGACCTTGAAAGCAAATTGGCAAATCTATCTCTGTATCGCCTTCTTGCTGGTCGGGGCTTGGATTGAATTTTTTAGTTAGATTGAACGGAGCGGTGAATGCGCTCTTTTTTTCTTCCAAAATGGACTGAGATTTTCTGCTAAAGATGATATAATAAAATCATGCAAAAAATTGAGTTATTAGACGGAGAGCGGATTGACCAGCTCTTCTCGACAGATGTTCAGATTATTCAAAACCGGGAGGTTTTTAGCTACTCGATCGACAGTGTCCTCCTTTCTCGTTTTCCAAAAATGCCTGCTCAGAAGGGGCTGATTGTTGACCTTTGTAGTGGAAATGGGGCAGTGGGCCTCTTTGCCTCCACACGTACTAAGGCTCAGATTATTCAGGTCGAGTTGCAGGAACGACTTGCTGACATGAACCGCCGCTCCATCGCCCTCAATGGTCTGGAGGAGCAAGTTTCAATCATCAATGATGACTTGGCAAACCTGCCCCAGTATGATTTGCGGTCCAAGGTGGATTTGATGCTCTGCAATCCTCCCTACTTCAAGGTAGACGAGGGTTCAAACCTCAATGAAAGCGAGCATTATCTTCTAGCCAGACATGAAATCGCAACCAACCTAGACAGCATTTGCCAGGTGGCCCAACAGGTGCTCAAATCCAATGGTCGCTTGGCCATGGTCCACAGACCCGACCGATTTTTAGATATTTTAGACACGCTAAGGACCTACAAGCTGGCTCCCAAACGGATCCAGTTTGTCTATCCCAAAGCCAGCAAGGAGGCCAATATGTTACTGATTGAGGCTATCAAGGACGGCTCGGTGGACGGTCTGTACATCCTGCCACCTCTGGTTGTCCATGAAGAAAACGGCGACTATACTCCGGCTATTCGTGAGATTTATTATGGAAAATAAGGCCTACTTTTATGTCTTGGAATGTGCCGACGGGAGTCTTTATACTGGTTATACGACTGATGTGGAGAAGCGGCTTGCTACCCATAATCTTGGGAAAGGGGCCAAGTACACCCGCGGACGCTTGCCTGTCAGCCTGCTCTATCAAGAAGCCTTTGCTAGTAAGCAGGAAGCTATGTCCGCTGAGGCACTCTTTAAGAAACGCAGTCGGCAGAGCAAGTTAGACTATATCGCAGAAATGCAAAAAAAGCCATTCTCCAAATGAAGCTTGGCTATTTTTTATTAGAAATGAAGTAAAATATTATCAATTTTCTCCATAGCTTCTTCAAATATCGCTTGAGCCTGGCTTGGATCAGCCGATTGTCCTTCGATGAAGACCTGATGAATGTCTTCAAATCCAAGAAACTCAAAGATAGATTTGATGTATTGGGCTGCTGGATCTTGACCTGCGTAAACTCCACCATTGGACTGGATATGCAACAATTTTTTGCCCTTGACCAGACCGATAGAGCCCTCAGGTCCATACTTGAAGGTCAGTCCTGCAACGTTAATGGTATTAATCCATGACACTAATTGACTTGGCACATTGAGGTTCCAAAGGGGATTGACCACGACAATCTTATCTGCTGCAAGAAATTGTTGGGTCAAGGCATTGTAGCGGTCCAACTGCTCCGCTTGTTCAGGACTGATTTCTATACCTTTTTTTGCTGCTCCCATAGCCTCTAATAAGGACTTGTCTAAGGCGGGAATCTGGTCTTCAAAAACATCTACTAGTTCAATCCGATCTTCTGGATGCAAACTGGCGTACCGAGTTTGAAATTCTTCCAAAGCCCGCAAGGCATAGGACTTTTGTGCGTCGAGGGGGTGGGCTTTTACAATTAATACAGTTGCCATTGTTCATCTCCTTTATTACTAATTATTGATAGTTCTATTCTACTCTTTTTGATTTGAAATTCAAATCATCTGCTCATAGCAAGAGGCTGGTCTCCCAGCCTCTGCATTCAAAACTGTTATCTTTTTTTTAAATAGGTGTAGGCGATACAGTCTAGGCTATCAACAGCTGTAAAGCCAATTGCCTCATAGAAAGACCGCGTTTTCTCAGTATTGTCCGTCAAGAGATGCAGCTGATAAATCCCTGAAAAGTGGGTAATGGCCTGCTCCAAAAGCTGACGCCCAATTCCTTGTCGCTGATAGGTTGGCAGGACCAAGATGTCCTGAATAAAAACGATTGAATGGCCGTCACCAACTGCTCGCAAGAGACCCACGAGACGATCACCGTCAAAGGCCGCAAGAACAAACAGGCTATGTTCCAAAGCCTTCTGTAACATGGCAGGCCGGCCAGTATAATTTGTCCAACCAACTGAATCATAGAGGTTAAGGACAGCTTGAAAATCAAGTTGAGGATCTTGTTTGTAAGTAATCATGTATTCTCCTTTGTATAGTCTTTTAGTTTACTTTTAGTACTCGCTCCAACTATCTGGTAGATAGTTGGAGGTTGGAAATAGAGCGAACAAGGTTCGCATCAACAGCCACAGGCATAACTCAATGCTTTCTTTTTTCTAGGTGACCAGCTGATGTACTTCGCTTTTTTGTTTTCAGGCTCAGGTACGAATAGTCCACCGGACTATTCGTATCCCCCAGACTGTTTCAATCAGGCAAGGCGAGTTCAAACAATCCAGTGGAGTGTTTGAAGTTGGAAATAAGGAAACGGAGTTTCCTCTTACGTCGAAGTAATAAAAGAAAAACTAAATGACGATATTGTTTTTTAGAATACAAAGGCTCGACCCATTGTCAAAACGCCCATGTTCTTTCCTCCTGTTTTGCTACTTCTAGTATAACAAAAACCGCTCCAATTATGAAGCGGTTTTAATATGCAGATAAGCATAATAGATGCTAAGACTTACAACAGAAATACCAACCAATATCATTGCAAGGATAGATATGGTTGGTGAACCTAACAAACTTACTAATTGCAACAACCCGCCAATAATGAAGAGATAGCCTGCCTGCTTTCTTCCACTTCTTTCTATTTCATTGGTCTTGCTGTCCAATTCCTCCTTGGGTAAATAATTTCCTATCACCATATAATATACAGCAAGCAGTCCAATGACAAGTCTCCGGTAATCTAATTCTCCTCCCAAGTTAGACCTGAGTAAAGCAACTTGAATGATGAGAGCCAGCAACGGAAAAAGCCATTTGACCACTCGAATGACTGGTGTTTTCCCTATCCCTTTCACATCATAAAGTACACAAATGAATAGGTGAACACAAAAGAATAGTAGCGGTGTCAAAATCATCATATACTTGGCCATAGAGCTATTTGGCTCACCATTTACGCCAAAATGTGTCACCATAGTATCTGGCAATGCCTTATAGTAACAAATCATCAATACAGCAATCAGTAGAAATATACTCGAAGTTGCTAATAAAGTTTTTATGTCAATTTTCTTCATCTTGATGTCCTCCTAAACTTGCAATCCAAACCAAGACTTCTTCAAAGACCGTGTAATTTAGACGATAATAAATAAAATTTTTCTGCTTTTCCTCCAAAATTAATCCAGCTTTTTTCAAAGTGGATAAATGATGAGAAACTGTTGCTCCTGTTAAATGAAATTGTTCTACAATTTCCCCAGCAGACTTCGACCCCGACTTAAGACTATCTAGAATTTGCCTACGAATAGGAGCAGAAATTGCCTTCAAGGTTTCAGACAATCCCATAATAAGCCTCCTTGCTCATCTATTTAGAAATATTTCTAAATAGAATTATACTCTATTTTTATTGTTTGTCAAGAGCTATTTCGATTATTTTCTAAATAGATTTCAAAAAAACAGACCACTCTTTATGGTCTGTCAAACACTGCTTATCTCTCCCCTTTATTGCGGATAACAAAGCCTGTTTTCTTTTCACTTGATGTGCGTTGGTGTGGTTTTTTGTTGTCCTGACGGCGGTTGTCACGTTTAAATTTGTCATCGCGACGGTCACGGTCATTGCGTTCACCACGGCGTCCACCACGGTCACGGTCGCGGCCACCACGTCCACCCTTGCCCTTGGCTTGTCCAGGAGCAAATTTAAATGGTAATGGTTTTTCACGCGCAATTTCTACCTCTGGCAGACTTTCTGGATCCTGAACAGTCAAGGTCAATACATAAAGCGCTAACTCTTCAGGGGTAAATTCAGCTGCCAACTTGACTGCATCTTTCTTGAACTTATCGAAATTGCTACGGATAGTTTCATCCGCCATTTCGCGCTCAATCTTTTTCAAAGCAACTTTCTTCTTAGCTTCGAATGCTTCCTGAGCAGTTGCTGGTTTGAGACCTTTCATACGTTTCTTGGTCAAATCTTCGATAATTGCCAAGTAGCCCATCTCGTTTGGCGAAACAAAGGTAATAGACTGACCTGATTGACCCGCACGACCTGTACGACCAATACGGTGAACATAGCTTTCTGGATCCTGTGGAATATCGTAGTTATAGACATGCGTTATACCTGAAATATCCAATCCACGCGCCGCAACGTCCGTCGCAACAAGGACATCAATCTGGTCGTTTTTAAAGTCACGAATAACACGTAGACGTTTGTTCTGGTCCAAATCTCCGTGGATACCTTCTGCACGGAAGCCACGCAATTTCAAACCACGAGTCAATTCATCGACACGGCGCTTAGTACGACCGAAGACGATAGACAATTCAGGCTGGTCAACGTCCATGAGGCGTGTCATGGTATCAAATTTTTCATGTTCTTTGACACGGATATAGTATTGGTCCACGTTCACATTGGTCAATTCCTTAGCCGCAATCTTAACGTGCTCAGGCTCTTTCATGAATTTGACACCAATGCGCTTGATTGGCTCTGGCATAGTCGCAGAAAATAGGAGGGTCTGGCGACTTTCAGGAACACGTTCGATGATCGCTTCAATATCATCCAAGAAGCCCATGTTGAGCATTTCATCAGCCTCATCAAGAATGAGGGTTTCAACGCCATCAAGTTTGAGGGCCTTGCGTTTGATTAGATCCAACAAACGCCCTGGCGTACCAACAACAATGTGGGCACCTGAGCGAAGAGCCTTGATTTGTTTTTCAATGCTTGAGCCACCGTAAACAGAGCGGACTTTCACACCCTTTTCACGACCAAATTTGAAAAGCTCTTCCTGACTCTGCACCGCCAACTCACGCGTTGGGGCAATAATCAGGGCTTGTACAGCTTGATTATTGGTGTCAATTTTATTGAGGGTTGGCAGACCAAAGGCTGCTGTTTTCCCAGTACCCGTCTGGGCTTGACCAATCACATCTTTTCCTTCCAGAGCAAGCGGAATTGTTTGCTCCTGGATAGGTGACGGCGTTTCAAAACCAGCCTTCTCAACGGCAAGCAAAATGTCTTCTGACAGATTTAATTCAGTAAATTTCAATTATGATACCAAGTGCGTTAAGAAAACAAGGTGAAAATAAGAGACTGACGCAGTGTGACAACACACTAGGAAGTCTATCTTTTTCACGAAGTTTTTAGCACGGGTTCGAATGCTCTTCCCGAACTAGTTTCCTAACGCATTTCCTTTCTTTTACAAGGCAGTACGAAGCTACCTTATCTAACTTTTTTTGTAACAAGATATCAGGGTCGAACCACTGATATTGGATTTGCAACTTACCAAGTATAACACAATCTAACAATAATAGTTAGTATTTACCTTTAAAAACTCAATAATACGTTTTCATGAGGAGTCCATCATTTTTATAGTCATTTGAATTAGCTTTGATACATCGACACTTTCGGTTTGCCCTACTCTAGTATCTGCTCCTTGTCTGAAAGTTAATTCATTCGACTATAACAAAAAACCTAGCTATATGTGCATAGCTAGACTTTTCTTGTATTTTTATTTATGATTATTCCTTTTCAATGCTTGCAAGAACCAGTCCAAACTTTTACTGATAATGACAACCATTACCAATGTCCAAAATGTTTTTACAAGCCCAATTTTAAAAGCCAAAGGAGTTACCACAAATACATCAAAAATGAGAATAACGGTGGAAATCTTCCATTTGAAATATTTATTACACAACAATGCAATAATATCACTTCCTGCCGTGGACCCGTTTCCATAAATGACTAGAGCCATTGATAAACCTGTCACCAATCCCGCCAAGAGAGCAGAGGGAATCAGGGGCAACCATTTTATTTGCAGAAAAGTCGTATAATGCATGGTTAAGGACATAGTAGCAACCGCTAAGAAAGTATAGAAAACCGTTAACTTACTCAAAAAGCGGTAGGCTAATACAATCAAAATCCCATTCAAAACAAAACTGGACAGACTTGTTTCAATCCCTGTCGTATAAAACAAAAGTAGGGTAACACCAGTAATCCCACCTTCGCCAAATTCATGTGGAATGATGAGCATATTCAAAACAAGGGCATATAGGATTGCCCCAAAACATATCAATAAGCAGTCTCTCCATTTTATCTGAATCATATTCTCTCCTCACAAACAGTCCACCTTAGTATATCAAAAAAAGCAGAAAGCGGATAGCCACTTTCTGTACTTTTTTCCTATTTTCCTAAGACAGCTGAAGCCAGAGCTTTTTGAATAGCAATGACACTCTTATCGCTCTTAAACTGAAGAACTTCAGCAGGTTCAACAGCCGATGAAATCCATATTTTCAGCTCGGCATCTAAGTCAAAATGACCAGAGGTTTCTACCGTAAAGCGTGAAATCGAGCGGTAAGGAATCGATTTATAAGATACCTTTTTCCCAGTCATTCCTTGCTTATCGACCAAAATCAATCGATATTCTGTAAAAACAATCAAATCACGAACCAGACTAAATGCCATCTCAACCTGTTCATTATCCAGTAGAACATGCTCCAATTCCTGCTCAATCTTATCATTATCCATTTGCGAGGCATTACCTAGTAAACCTGAAAATAGTCCCATAATATGGCTCCTTTGGTATTTTTCTATAGTATAACACAAAAAGCTACTAGTTGACTATCTTAGACACTAGGTCTTTACCAAACATGGAGAATTATTCGCTTACCTTTGCTTCCTTATCAACTTCTTTAGGTTGATTGTTCTCGATACTGCCACCTTCAACTGCTGGAAAATGTTCTGCAATCGCAGATGGGATCTTCTTATCATTTAGATTTAATTCTTCCTTCGGAATGTGATTTTCACTCACATCAATTGTTTTCAAAGTCTTATTTGGCTCTGTGATGGCAAGTGTTTCAATATCATTTTTTGAAGCATTCAGGTCTTCTAAGGCTTTGTAATCATTGACTCCTTCTAAATTCTTCAATTGATTATCTGCAACATTTAATCGAACAACCGATTCTTGTTTACCCTCTATTTCCAAAGTCTTAATTTGATTCCCCTCTACATCCAGATTTACTAATTTTTCATTTTCTTCTATCCCTTGTAATTCAGTAATCTTATTATTCTTAAGAGTAAGACTAGTTAAATTTGGATTGTTTTTTACAAACTGAAGATCTTTTACATTACTTTCATTAGCTGTCAGTTCTTCTAAATTCTCTGTTTTTAGAGTTGATATATCTAATTGAGGATTCTGTGATATATACAAACGGGTTAACTTCTTCTTGTTTTGAAGCGCAGATAAATCTGTGATACGATTATTATCTAAACTAACAGCTGTCAATTGTGACAAATCTGCTAATGGGGATAAATCCGTCACTTTATTATGATCTAAATTTAAGGATTCTAAAGCTTTTAATTTAGCTAGAATAGTGATATCTTCAATGTCATTTCCTGCAGCAGAAACTACTTTTAAGTTTGGAAATTCTTCCAAAAAGCCCAAATCAGAAACACCATTTTGTGATAAGTCAATTCCCTCCAATGTTGGAATTTCTTTCAAAAACTGATAATCCTTAACGCCTGTGCTGGTCATCCATAATTGTTTCAATTTTTTAAATTGCAAGATAGGTTTTACATCATCAATTGGTGTAAAACCTATCCCTAACACTTCAACATTTGACATCAAGTCCAGACCGGCTCTCTTTAGCGGATCTTTTCGCTGACCAATATTTAGATATTTTACCGTTTTTAACCACTCTCTCATCTTCTCGGAATCTGTTTCATTAGATGGGAAAGGAGTATCAGCCGTAGCATGCAAAATGTCTTCAATAATCTCATCATCAAAACCTAATTGTTTTAAAGTAGCCATTCCAATTTTATCATGAGCATGTGGGTCACCGTGAGGGTCTTCGATTGGTTTTCCAACTTCAATTTTCTCAATCAAGATTGTATGAGAATGGTCACCATGAGGGTAAACGAAAGCAGGTCCTGCATCTGTTTCTATCACCTTGATTTTTTCTTTTGAAACATGCAGATTTTCGGCTAGGTAGCTCTTTTTAGCTTCTCGTTCTTCTTCTACACTTGAGTTAGGTTTCCCACCTTCTTGTGGTGACAACGGAATTTCTACATCAACTTGAGTGGAAGTTGACGAATGGTATTCTGCTCTAGCAGTCTCTAAATACTGAGTAGGAATATAAGACTCCCACGGACTTCCTATCAAATGACTGTACGGAATTAAATGAGTATGCGTACCATGGCCAATGAGTAACCCTAACGCTGTTTGACCTTGGACTCCACTACCATCAAAAATGAAACCGTCGCTTGTTGGATAATCAATACCTGGGAAAGCTTTTTTTGAATTAGACTGAGTGGAAGTATGCCCTTTTTCTGTGGTAGACTTGAGTGGGACGAAATTATTTCTTGTGGTCGGAGTATGCAACGAATGATTATCAAGAACAGTAATCTGTCCCTTTTTTCCAATGGTCTCCCCAGTATTTCCTTGTCCGTGTTGCAAACTTGATTTCCAAATATAATGATAATGATCTCCATGACGTACCGTATAGCCATTCGCATCTTCAGCCACTATATCCTTCGGATCAAATACATAACCATCATCAAAAGTTTGTGATAGCTTCGCTTGCTTTGCCTTGGAATGTGAGCTGGATTGGCTATTCTCAATGTACTCTTTGGGTACCAAATAGGACCATTTGCTTTCTTTTAAATCCTTATAGAAAATAAAATGTGAATGACCATTATGTTCTAAGACCAGTCCCTCATCCGTTTTTGAAAGAATTTGACCTTCATTTTCAAAAAGAAATCCATCATCCGTAGGATAATCAACACCAGCTACCCCTTTTTTAGCTTGAGAAGTAGGTTTCTTTTGATTTTTGGTGAGTTTCTTAGCTTCAGAAATAGAAATTACATTAGCATCTTTATCCTTTGGATAGTAGAAGTACTGCTCATTTACTTTTATAATATAACCTTTCTCTAGCTGATACTGAATATCTTCTTTATTCAATTTATAATCAGAATCTGGAAGGGTATCTTTTAAAAAGTGTGCCGCATACGGAATAGGACCTTCAAAAAAGTATGACTCTTCTCCATATAGACGCATATAGCCATTAGATTTAATTTCAGACACCACAATCATATTTTCATCTACTTTTGAGGCATTGCTACTTTGAACATCTTGATGATTTATTGCAGTATTCTCTGTTTTTTGGCAACCCGCCAAAAAAAGATGACAAGATAAGATAATGCCTGTCAAGGCAAATAAGGTTGTTTTCTTTTTCATTTTTGTCCTCCTATACTTATTAACCAGTTAACAATTAACTAGTATATATTTTATTTTTGATTTTTGCAAGAAAAAACAACTGACAATGATTGTTCGTGAATAAATTTTCCATTCCACGACAAACGCATGAAAAAATTTGTTTTATAAACCATATTTTCACGACTGCTGTCAGTTTTTAGTAGAAAAAATGTAATATAATAGCCTTGGAAATGAGGGATTGTCCTTGTTAAAGCGAAGGTTTTATAAAAGCTTTTAAAAAAATGCATACAACAAGAAAATAGTTACATACCTTTTTCTTCATACAGATAGCGTGTTTCCATCCCTACGACCATTGACAAAGCAAACAAACTATAGTATATTAAAAATAGGGAAATAAAAGGAGAATATATGGAAAATACATCTACTCAAACTTTCGAAGAACTCGTTGCGAAACAGAAAAAGAAACGTAATCGCGTCCTTAGAATTATTATCACACTCTTTACCGCTATTATCGTATTTTTTGCCTGTCTTGCATTATTCAAATATAATAGTGGCAACATTAGCGGTACATGGCGCAATTCCCAAGCTGAACAAGACATTGTCAAAACCAGTATCAAGGAGTTACAAAATCAACTTCCAGGTATCGATAAAACGTGGATTGATGCAACTTATACGATGACAGTCGTAGATAAGAAAGCTGTCTTCACCGCTACAACAAGCTTTGATATTCCTAAAATCGCAAAATTAACCTTGGATCAAGCCTATAAGGTAATGTTAGAGGAAGCACAAAAAGAAGCAAGTTCTCTGGGAATTTCCGTAGAAGAATACTTAACAACCGCTCTCGGAGCAGACTATGAAAAGCAATTGAAATCATTTCTACCTACACAAGCTGAGGCGGAAAAAGAATTTCATAAGTACCAAGACGAGTATGCTAAAGAACTAGGTGCCACATACAATCAAGAAACTGGTACTATCTCTGCTACCTTTTTCGAGGGAGATGTCGATCAGCTCCTCCATACAGTAACCATTACAAAAATTAATGACGCAGCAATCAAACAACTGACTACATACGATATTTCCGTAAAAGATATTATTTCCTATTCTCGCAAGGGAAATACCACCATTATTAACGGAAATGAAGAATTTACTTTAGAAAAATAATAAAAAAAGCTGGTAAAGTCATCCCTGATGGTTCCGACCTCACCCACAGAATAATGAAAATAAATATGAAGCCCTCACTAGGTGTATAATCTTAGTGAGGGCTTTGTGCTTGACGAGTTAATGATGTTAGTCATCGCCGGAAAAACTAACCCACTCTATTGACGAGCTTTAAAAAATACGCAACAAACATGAGTATAAGAACTAGCCAATAAAAACACAGATAGATTCAAGCTGATTTTGATGAAATACAGCCGAATTGTCTGTGCTTTTATTTTTGTCTCTACTATAGATAGGACAACATTGCGGCGATATTTGAAAGAGCTTGTACTAATACTCAATGAAAATCAAAAGTAGCTTTAGGAAACGAAGCCGAAGATAGAACTGGAGTTCATCAAGAAAAGTTGACAACGGATAATTTTGATTTTCGAAGAGTATAACCTCCTGTTTGTTTCGTCACTTACAGTGTAGTCCTTCTGACCTTTTTTCATATTGAATTTAACTAATGTCACCAATATAAATTATTTTCTCTTATATAACTTTTTACATACCTGATAAAGAATAGGTACAGCAATGATGGTCGTAATTGCAGTGCCATAGGTTCCTAAAATCCTACCCAAAGCAGCTAAAAATGATGCTGATGGCGTTAGTCCACCGACTAAACTCCCCGTCAATGTGTACTTCAACAGGTTCAAGATAATTTTTGTGAGGGCTGCAACTATCCCAACCAACATAATATTTGATAGACTATCGTTTGCCTGTAGGAATTTCTCATAAAATAAGTGGAGGACAAAACAGACAATGAGTGATTCTAGAATGGTAATCCAAGCAACGGAAGCATATCCCGACAGTAAATCGAAGATGCCTAGACCGAGTGAGGCTGCCAGCGCCCCTTTTTTGGCACCAAAGATTAGTACTCCTACTACCACCAAAGCATTTCCTAGATGGACAAATTGACTCCCAAAAGGAATACGAATAAAGAAGACAACCACACAAATAAGGGCTGCAAATAGGCTAATTTCTGTTAATTGACGTAATTGATTCTGTTTCATAATTTCTCCTTTAATGTTTGAAATGCCTGCTGTAATGCTGCTAGAAAAGGTTCAAAGGAAATCCCAAATTTCAAGTCTCTATCCAAAGCGAGAGTACGCTCTAAACTCTTATCGATAAAATCTAAAGCTAGTGGGATGGCTTGATGGAGATTGATTTGTTGGATGGTTGCTACAGCCAACAAGGTAGATAGAATGTCACCTGTTCCAAAGAAATTTGCTGGATATTTTTTAGACATATAGGTAGTTATTTCCCCTGTTTCCTGCTGAAAATAGGCTACACCTATTTGGCTATCATCAAAGGAAATCCCTGTCAGTACAATATCTGCAGACACCTGCTCTGCTAAAGCTTCCAGTAAGTCCTCAATAGCCGCCCTATCGTAGCAAGCTCCCAAATAATCCCTCCCTGTCAAAAAAGCTGCCTCTGTTACATTGGGGAGAATGAGCTTGGCCGACTGGATCAACTCTTTCATGGCTTCTACATAGGTAGGGGTGAAACCTGTATACAACTTCTCTCCATCCCCCATGACCGGATCAACAATCAACGGTGTCTCTGTTTGTTTAGCATACATAGCCAATTGACTTAGTTGCTGAGGATTTCTACAGTAGCCAGACAAGATGCCTGCCAACTCCAAATTCAAGTTCTTCCACTGTTCAAAATAGGCTCGATTCAAGTCAGTCATATCTTCAACGACAACATCTGGAAAACCACCCGTATGAGAAGAAAGTAGTACCGTTGGTAAAAGAATCGTTTCTACCTGACAGGCTGCTGCAAGTGGGATGCTAGTGGCTAGGGCAACCTTGCCCACACCAGGCAAATCATTTGCAAGCAATAATCGCTGAACCATAACAACCTCCTAAATTATTTTTCTTTAACAAAATTGTAAAGTATTTTCACGAGCTTTTCAATAACTCTTATCATAAATTGTATGGGGACAGATGGCTGAAACCTTATAATATCGGGCTCAAATCACTGCATAAGAAAAACAGTAACAACTTTTTGCTACTGTCATCCTATTTCAATGTATTGTTGTCAAAATCTGTTTATACTCAATGAAAATCAAAAGTAGCCTAGGAAACGAAGCCGAAGATAGAACTCTGTTACTATCTTATTTCAAGGTAACAGGCTGAAAACCTCCACTGGAGCTTTTCACTCATCAAAGAAGTTGACAACGGATAATTTTGATTTTCGAAGAGTATTAATTTTTCTCCAGAAAGGCAATCAGGGTCTGGGCGGAACGTTCTCCTGCTTGAATAATAAATTCATCAAAGGTGATATTGGCATCTCCCTGAGCTGTGTCACTCATGGCACGGATAACCAAGAATGGCTTACCTGTATTGACAGCTGCTTGAGCGATAGCTGCTCCTTCCATCTCTACGGCAAGGACTTCTGGAAAATGAGTTTTGATCGTAGTGATTCTCTCCTGACCTGCGATAAAACTGTCACCTGTCACAATCAGACCCACATGGCTAATCATTTCCTGCTCTGCTAAAACGGTTCTTAGCTGTTCTAACAAGACTTGGTCTGCCGGATAATACAATTCCTGCCCTGCCATTTGTCCGTAAGCATAGCCGAAAGCCGTCACATCCACATCGTGGTATGCCAATTGATTCGCTACAACCACATCACCGATGGCAATACCTTCGGCAACAGCTCCTGCCGAGCCAGTATTAACAATGACATCAACTGAAAAACGATCTGCCAAAACAGCCACGGTCATAGCTGACATAACCTTACCGATACCTGACTGAACAAGAACGACTTCATGTTGACCGATTCGTCCCTGATAGTAAGTTCGACCCAAGACATCGATTTCAGTTGCATCTTGTAGATGCTCGACCAAAATCTTTAATTCCTGAGGCATGGCTGCGATAATTCCAAATTTCATCTCTTCTCCTAAATAAATAATACTGCAATGATAAACATTATCAGTAAGATGATGACCCAAAAAAGAATTTTGTTTACCTTACTGCGGAAAGCTTCTCGCTTGATGGTTTCGATACGGCGACTTTTTACTACAGTAGGTTTGACCGGGATTCGGATTGTTTGTCCCTCTTCATATCCCTGATAATCTTCTTCTAGATATGGATCGAATAGAGCATCATCCATTGATATATCCTGGTTTGGACGATAGTGTCCAAACTGGCTAGATTGGTCGGAATACTGTTTCTTTTTCACTTTCTCTAAAATTTCATCCGTCAACAAGGGCTTACCCATTGCTAGTTTCCTACTTTCTCATGAGTTGTAAATATTGGATAGCCATGATGGTCTTTGCATCACAAATATCGCCAGTAGCCACCAAGTTCAAAGCCTCTTCCAAGGTTACCTCATGTAATTCGATAACCTCATCTTCATCCATTGGACGAGGATTTTCAACCTTGATAAGGTTATCTGCTAAATAAAGGCGAATTCGTTCATTACAGAAACCGATGGCTGAATAGAAATCTGCCAACAAGGTCAGTTTGTCACTAGTATAGCCTGTTTCTTCTTCTAATTCACGCAAAGCAGCATCTTCAAGCGTATCTTCTTCCCCCAGCTCCAATTTCCCCGCCGGAATTTCATAAATAGTACGTTCAATAGCCTTGCGGTATTGTTTGACTAAAATCATTTTACCTTCTGGAGTGACGGCTAAAACGCAAACTGCTCCCTTGTGGAAAATGAGTTCGCGCTTACCAGTTCCACCATTTGGCAGGGCAACATCATCTACTACTACATCAAAAATGTGCCCTTTAAAAATTTCTGTCCGCTCAATGGTTTTTTCTTCAAAATTCATACGATTACCTATTTTTGACTTGGATGGAACGGAAAACGAGTTGCATAACCTTCTTTGTTTTCTTGACGACCACGACCAATACCGATAGCATCCTCTGGAATATCTTTTGTAATAACAGAACCTGCAGCCAACAAGGCATTGTCCCCAATAGTTACTGGTGCGATAATGGTTGAGTTAGAGCCAACAAAGGCATTATCTCCAACGGTTGTTTTAAATTTATTTTTACCGTCGTAATTGACAGTGATGGTACCAGCACCAACGTTAACATTATTGCCAAGCGTTGCATTTCCTAGATAGGTCAAATGACCAGACTTCGTTCCTTGACCAAGTGTAGAAGCCTTGATTTCCACAAAGTTTCCAACGTGAACATCTTTTTTCAAAAGACTACCTGGACGAATATGGGCGTATGGTCCTACCGTCACACCTTCTTCAATGACAGATTCTTCAATGTCTGAGTTGCTGATAACTACATCTGCTGCAATTTTCGCATCGCGTACACGAGTACCATTGGTTAAGACAGTGCGTTCACCAATCACCGTTTGCCCTTTCAAGACAACATTAGCTTCGATAACAGCTTCTGCGCCAATCTCAACATCAATATCAATATAGGTAGCATCTGGGTTGATAAATGTCACACCATTGACCATGTGTTTTTCATTGATTCGTTTGCGCATAACAGCTTCTGCAGTCGCAAGAGCGACACGGTCATTTACACCCAAACTTTCATCAAAATCACGCAATACATAGGCACCAACCTTTTTGCCTGCCTGACGGAAAATCGAAATAACATCTGTCAGATAGTACTCTCCTTGGGCATTGTCCGTATTAATATCTTTAAGCGCTTCAAAAAGACGTTTATTATCAAATAAGTAGGTTCCTGTATTGATTTCTTTCACTTGTTTTTCAAAATCGTTGGCATCTTTTTGTTCAACAATTTTTTGCACTTCCCCATCAGCATTGCGAATAATCCGACCATATCCGAATGGGTTATCAGCCTGAGCTGTCAAGATAGTCGCAACATTCTTGTGGCTGACATGGAAGTTAATGAGGTTCTTCAAGCTTTCTCCTGTAATCAGCGGTGTATCTCCTGCGATAACAAGGGTCTGACCTTCCAAACCTGCAAGAGCTGGCTCAGCCATCATAACGGCGTGGCCTGTCCCCAACTGTTCAGATTGAAGGGCAAACTCTGACTGACCTTCGAGAACAGTCTGCACCAATTCTGCCTTGTGACCGACAATGGTTACTGTTTTAGCAGGTTCCATAGCATCTACAGCCCGTTTGACATGCTCCAACATGGTAATTCCTGCCACTTTGTGTAGGACCTTTGGCAAGTCAGACTTCATGCGAGTTCCCTTACCCGCCGCTAGGATAATTGCATAGTTATTGCTCATAGTTTTCTCTCTTTTCAATGATATACTCCTATTATAGCAAATTTTGATGTTTTTGGAAAATAGCGGAAGAAGTGAAAATAGAACTCGACAAAATGCAAAGTATCCCTCTCACTTCCAAGCATCTAGTCTGGGCTAACTGTAGTCCCTGAATGATGTGAACCTACTACCGCCAACATCTCAACCTTTTCCTCGCTTCTACCTTTCTAGGTTTAGGTTGAAACACTTCACTGAATAGCCTAAACTGTTTTGATGCCAGGTTCAAGAAAGATGCTACAATCTAGGATATAAAAAGGAGCCTGAGCTCCTTAGATTGTTAAATGAAGGCCTCGTTGACCATCTTCTCTTGCTTTCTCTGTCAAGGCTTTAAACTCTTCCCAAACAGGGCGTTCTTGGTCTGTAAAACGGAGATTGGCGCCTGGAAGACTAGCCTTGGAAATCATCTGAACAAATCCTGACAAACTATTTGCCAAAGCCACTCCTTCCTTACTAGCCACATCTTCCTTGGCAACAAGCAAGGCCGACTGCAACTTCCCTGTCTTCTCTTTGCCAATCTCCTCCTCTTTTCCAGCAATAATAGAAGAAAGCTGGTCCAATAAATTGATGGCACGTTCCTTATTCATAGGAACCTCCTTGTTTAATTTTATATTATTATAATATAAACAACTTAAAATAAACAAGCAAGAACCTAGTTTTTAGGGTAAACTAATTCAAATTCTTCACAGACGACTAACATATCTTCTGAGAAGGACAGGCCTGCTTCTGCCAGCCAGATAGTGAAAAGCTCTTCATGGACCTGTCGCCAGTGGATCAGACTTTTCGCTTTTATGTCAGACAAGTCACCTTCCTGACGGAACTCGCCCTCCTTATAGGCATGATTTTCCGTCACTTGGGAAAAGGGCGTCACATAGACCTTGGTGGTCTGGATAATGCACACAGCCTGACCTTGCCCGTCAAGAATGATGTCATAGCCACCAGCTGTAGGGATTTCTTCTCCCTCTACTGCGTAAAGGGCATGAGCAGAGCTGGTCGAGGTTTTTATGCCCCTGGCCACCAAGTCAGCCAGTCGATCAGCTTCCGCCCCAAAGGCCCAAGCCTCTGGCTCAGGACCTGCTTGGGGATTGGAGGCAAGAAAATCTTGCCAGAGTTGTGTAGGTGTCATGGTTTTTCCTTTCTAGAATACCATTCCTCTCTCGTCAATAAACTCACTCGTTCGGTACGAACTTCATCAATGAGTGGGAAATGCATATCTTCCAAGAGGTATTGGTATACAAAACCCAGCTTTTCTTGTACACGCAGAGACTTGCTATTTTCTACAAATGCACAACACCAAATCTTATCTAAACTCAACTGAGCAAATCCATAATCCAGTAAAACTTGACTAGCTTCTGGAATGAGGCCTTGACCCCAAAATCCCTGTCCAAGCCAGTAGCCCAGTTCTGCTTCTGAATCTGGCAAACTAAGCCCACTCTGCTTGCCAATCATCAGGCCAATACTGCCAATGACCTGACCTGTTTCTTTAAGGACAAGGGCATAGGTTTCGGGTTGGCTGAGAACTGTCTTGATAATCTCTCGACTTTCTTCCAGACTCTGATAAACTGGCCAACCCGCTGCGGGACCAACTTCAGGATGACTGGCCTGAGAAAATAAGTCAGCTGCGTCTGCCTCGCTCCAAGGACGGAGTAAAAGACGATTGGTTTCTAACATCATAATTTTCCTCCCTATTTCAAACTCCAGCCACCGTCAATGGTGATAATTTGACCTTGCATGGAAGCCAGTTTGCCACTGGCTAGCATAAAGGTCAGCTCTGCGATTTCGCTGGGTTGGGACCACCGTCCGATAGGGGTCTGGTCTGCCACCCAATCCGCCAGGCCACCAGGCTCAAAATCCTTCTGGGTCATACCTGTTTGGACGGCACCTGGGGCGATACCGAAGACCTGAACCTTGCCCTTGGCATAGTCCAGTGCCAACTGCTTGGTAAAGCCTGCTAAAGCGTGCTTGGAAGCAGTATAGGCTGAGCCCCCTCCTCCTGCTAGGTTGGAGGCAATGGAGCACATATTGATAATAATACCCGACTGTCTGTCCACCATTTGTTGCAGATAGGGGCGGGTTAGTCTGGTCACCGCAAAAAAATTAACTGCGAAGATATGAGCTAATTCATCCTCCTCAATATCGAGGTGGGGTCGGTAATCGTCTAGAATGCCTGCGGTGTTACAGAGGACATCAACTGTCTGGCACCAGGAAAAGACTGGGCTTAAATCGCCAGTCAGGTCCAGCTGTAGAAAGTAGAAATCGCCTGCCAAATCAGGCTTGCTGGTCTGATCAATCCCGTAGACACGCCAGCCATTTTCCAAAAAAATCCGCGCTTGTGCAAGACCAATGCCACTGGAAACGCCGGTGATGAGGGCTGTCTTAGTCATGGACTTCTACCCAGTCGGTCGCAAGGACATCGCAGGGGGTCGGGCTCCACACGGAGAAGCCTTCGCCCTCGCCTGTCACGTTGATGAGGAAATAGGGCGTCGCCTCCAGTTTTTGCCCGTGAACCTCAATCGTGTCAAAGAGCTGGACGTAGTTCTCCGCCCCGCCCCAGCCTGTGCGAACGTACTTTTTCTTGGCTTTCAAGCCTGGTAAAATCTCTTCAAATGTCATGGTTTTACTCCTTTGTTGCTTTTCTCTCTTTCAACCATTATACCAAAAAATCAGACCACTCTAAAGAGTTGCCTGATCGTGTTTCTAACCCACATTCTCCTTTTTCAATAGGAAAAATGTGCCTGCAAGCGTTGAGAAAAAGGCAAAAACCATAAAGAGCAGAGGCAACCATCCTGTCCAGTCCTGCGATCCATAGCCAAACTGGCTGACCAGCAACTGACTAAAGCCGCTGAGAACCGTTAGGACATAGGCTGGAATCAAGGTATCTACAATTGCTGACTTACTGCGATAGTAGAAGAGACCAGCTACGATTCCTAGAATCACCAAAAGACTGGCCCACAAGGGCAGGGGAAGCCCCTCATAAAACTGCCGACTAATCCAAAAACGCAAGACAATTAACCCCACAAAGCTAAGCCCCCAGGTCCCCATCAGCAGATAGGACTTGATTTTTGACCGTTCATAGACTAGGTTCTTTAGGATGAAAAAAGCAGAGCTGAGTAGAATGAGTGCCAGAAGCAAATCGCACAGCAAGCCCCGCCATTCTAGGACCATTTCACCAGTCACTCCAAACAAACCTAAGAAAAACCAGCTCATATACACCAAGGAAATCAATCCTGTTAATCGCAAACCATAGTACCAACGGATTGGCGGCAAGTCTGACAAGAGTTCATCCGCCATGTGCTTGCTATCTTTTCCTAAAAATTCCTCAGCGGATTGACCGTCTGTTTGGGCATCCAAGACATCTTGGTGAATAGAAAGCAATAGTTCTGTCGCCCTTTCCTCCTGCTCATGAAAGGCCGAAGCCAATATCATATATCCATGAAGTTTACGCATGTAAGCCTTGTTTTCCTTGGTCAATTTCGCTTGCAATTTGCTAATATCGTTCAAATTTTCCTGTTGTTTGTTCATTCTACTTCTCCTTTTTCACCAACAAAACCGCAGTACCAATCCAAAAGGTCATAGCTGGAAGAATGACCAACATCAGATTGAGCCAAACTGGAACGGTCATGACCATATTTACCACACCGCCAACAATCATGAAGAGATAGGTCGGTAAAAAGACATAGCGGACTAATTTTTCCTTTTGGAAAAATAGCAGAGCAAGACCGAGCAAAGTGAGTGGCACTAGAAGCCCCCAGCCAGTCAAGACTAGGTCAGGTTCCTTGGGCATTGCCCAGAGACGAAGTCCACAAATCACGAGAAAAAGAAGGGGGATGCAGAGAAAACTTGCCCAAACCTTGATTTTGCTGGTCTGGTAAATCAGACTGCGAATGATGAGGAAAATCCCTGCTGGGAGGAGGAGGCTAAGTACCGCGTCGCAGATCAAGTCCAGCCAGTTGAGGGAGATGGTTCCTGTCCCTGCAAAATCCATGAGCCATTGGCTACCGAGGTAAATGATGAGCATGAGACCACTCAGGTTTGCAACTTCCACGAAACCAATCGGAGGGAGATAGCTGAGTAGGTCGTCCGCCATCTGCTTGCTATCTTTACCCAGAAAATCCTCCGCCGAAAGCCCGTCTTTTTGGGCTTCAAGAACATCTTGGTAAATGGATAAGAGCTGGGCAGTCACTGCTTCTTCCTGCCTATGAAAGACAGAGGCAATCATCATGTAGCCATTGATACGGCCCATGTATTCCTTGTTTTCCTTAGTCAGCTGGCTTTCAATCACTTCAATCTGCTTGCGGTATTCCATTTGTTTGCTCATCCTACTCTCCTTTCAATCGCTGAACCTTTTGGACCAATTCCGTCCATTGGCTCCAAAAATCTTCTAGATAAGCCTTTCCCTGGTCTGTCAGATAAAAATACTTCCTGTCCGGTCCGTCTGGCGAGGGCTTATTCTGACTAAGAATCAGGCTATTTTTCTCTAACTTCTGAAGGAGGGGATAGACTGTCCCTCCGACCATGTTTTCAAAGCCCTGATTTCTCAACTCCTGAACCAGCTCATAACCATAAATCTCCTTCTGACTGATAATTTGTAAGACACAGCCGTCTAGGACCCCCTTTAGCATTTGGGTTTCTTTCATAAGCCCTCCTCATCATCTGTAAAAAATCCAAACAGCAAGCCTGATGCTAACAGGATACCTAAAATCAAAATAGAATCCAAGGCCCAGCCTGTTATAATGGCCGTCACAAGCGTGATAGCTGCCAGTTTCCAATTTTCCCGACTTTTCTTATCCAGTTTCATACTGCCTCCCTACCTAGTTTGTAATACCAACTAGTCTGATAAAAATAAAAGTGATTTTTTTGTCTTCTATCACTAGTTTGTTTTACCTATTAGCCTTGTATCTATAGTGTAACACAAGGTAGCTAGTATGTAAAGCAATATAGTGGTAAATATTAAAAACTTGGGTTGCCCCAAGTTTAGGAAATAATCTGTTTGTAAGATCGTGTTGTGATGGCGTAGACCACTAGGTAGAAGAGGAGATAGCCACCACAGATGGCTACTGTCACCTGCAACATAAGCCCTGCATTAACCACGCCGATAGACAAAAGAATGGATGATAGCATCTTGTAGGCAAAGGCAAGATGGACAAAGGCAAGTAGGATAGGTAGGAAAAAGACGGTCAGCAATTGCTTGCGAATGGACTGTCTCGTCTGATCCTCATCCAGACCAACCTTGGTCATAATGACGAAGCGATCTCTGTCTTCATAACCTTCTGAAATCTGTTTGAAGTAAATCACCAGCACCACCGCCATCAAAAAGATGAGCGATAGCAAGAGGCCGATG
Organism: Streptococcus sp. 2018WUSS126; assembly: GCF_044427425.1. Lineage (NCBI taxonomy): Bacteria > Bacillati > Bacillota > Bacilli > Lactobacillales > Streptococcaceae > Streptococcus > Streptococcus sp. 2018WUSS126. Next base: position 34,818 of record NZ_JAOTGB010000003.1, read on the forward strand.
AAGAAAAGTGAACCTGCAAAACTAAAGAAACTACGCATCGCATAGGCACGATAGGCTAGACTGATTGAGTTGGTACCATCTGGAAGAATATTAGAGCTCCACAGTTCGCTTTCAAAGTTTCCAAATACGAAAGCATCATAGCGTTCTACCTGTTCTTCTTCTGATAGACTGCTTTCAAAGCCCATATAATAGCGATTCTCAGCTTGATTTTCAAAAACAGCCAAATCTTGAACAATAATGACCAGATACTGGCTGAGAAGGAAGGAACCATGGTCTGGCAGATGTCCTAAAGTCACATTCTTGGGTAGGACTTGGGCAACTTCCATCTCCTTTTCATCAAAGGTGAGGGTTTGACCAGCTTTATACTGGACTCCCTTACTAAAAATTGCCACTTGGTCAGATTCCAACTGGAGTTTTTCTCCCGTCATCTTTTCATAGCTGGCTTGATTAAGGACAAAACCAATCCCAACTCGGTCAGAGAAATCCATACCAGCGGCTTCTTCATCCGTCAAAAATCTTACTTGCTGGTTTGTCACCTCAGAAAAATAGGCTTGCTGATAGGGATAGACCGCCTTGCTTTCCACAGGAATCCCCGCCTTTTCTGCAATAGCACCAGCCCATTCCTCTACCTGTGTTTTTGAAATAGTCGATTTCAAGGCAACATCAATAGAATAGTCATTTGGATTTTGATTGGCGATATAATCTTTGCCACCGACGTAAATATTGAGTCCTCCAACCATGGTCACCAAGAACATACTGGAGAGGATGGTAATGGTCGCAAGGCCCAGAGCATTTTTCCGCATACGGAAAATCAAGTTGGATACAGAAATGAAATTATCTGGCTTATAATAATAAGTCTGACGGTTCTTTAGCCAGTTTAATAGACTGATAACACCTGCGTGGAAGAGCAGGTAAGTCCCAAAGATAACCAGAAGAGTTGCACCAAAGAAACTTGGAATAGCCTGCATCGGACTGGTCACTAGTTGGGCAATTGCATAGCCTGCCACCAATAAGATAAGGGCTAAGAAGGTCTGCAGCCAGAGGAAGCCAGTTTTCTTATCCCCACGCTTCTTGTCCTGAACCAGTTTGAGTGAGCCGGTCAAGCCCAATTTCCCAATATTAAAGAGGCTGACCAAGGCAAAAATCCCAAAGAGATAGATAAGTACAGTGACCAGACTTTTCAACTGGAAGGTTGAAGCCAGGATCACAGGCATCTGCATGGCTTTCAGCAAGAGGGCATAGAAGAGTTTATCTAGAGCCAGTCCCAAGAGCAAGCCAGATAGAATGGTACCGACTGAAAAGACCAGATTTTCTAGAAAAGTCATCAAGAAGAGATGTTTTTTCTCCAGACCAAGAATGCTATAGACACCAAACTCTTTTGACCGCTGCTTCATAACAAAACTATTGGCATAGAAGACCATGATAGCAACGGCCAGCATAACCACAATCATACCGAAGCCCAGCACTTGAATCACTCCATTGGCCCCCTTGACCTGACCTAAATCAGGATGAAAGGCAAGCGAAGCAAAAATATAGGCAATGGCTGTGGACAAAATGGTCATCAGGGCATAGGGAAAATAGAGTCTGCGGTTCTTTTTGAGATTGGTCAGAGCCAATCGAACGGTTAGTCCAAACATACTACTCACCTCGATTCGCCATAAGTGTCAAGGTATCTGAAATCAGCTGATACATTTCCTGACTGGTTCTCTCACCTCGGTAGATTTGATTGTAGAGAATGCCATCCTTGATGAAGAGGACCCGTTTGGCACGACTAGCTGCTACTGTCGAGTGGGTTACCATCAGAATGGTTTGCCCTTCTTGGTTGATTTTTTCAAAAATATCTAGAAGAGTTGCCGTTGATTTAGAGTCGAGGGCCCCAGTCGGTTCATCCGCTAAGAGGATTTCTGGCTGGGTAATGATGGCACGCGCCACCGCAACTCGCTGCTGCTGACCACCCGAAATCTCGTAGGGCATCTTGTCTTGCAAGGTCGCAATTCCCAGGCTATTAAGCGTATGAACGAGTCGCTTGTTCATCTCATCAATCGGATAGCGGGATAAAACCAGAGGTAAGAGCACATTGTCCTTGACAGAGAGGGTATCCAAGAGATTGAAATCTTGGAAGACAAAGCCCAATTTCTCCCGACGAAAGGCTGCCGCTTCCTTGCTCCTGATAGACTGGGTATCCAATCCGTTAAGCAAGACCTTGCCCTGCGTTGGCTTATCAAGGGTTGCCAAAATATTGAGCAAGGTGGATTTTCCAGAACCAGATTCACCCATAATAGCGACATACTCACCCTTTTCCACTGTAAAATGAATATCCTTCAAAGCCTCAACCTGTCCCGCCTTAAAGAGAGAACTGTATATCTTTTGAACGTGTTGAACATCTAAAACTGACATAACTTGACTCCTTTTCTTTTTCTACCTTCATTCTACACGGTCCCAAGATAAACTACCATAGCCTTAGCTTTCATTTACGTGACAGTTTTGTAAGATTAATCAAAAATCAACTCCACTTCTTTGATACCGATTCGCACCTCTGTTCCCCGACCCACTTTTGATTTTAGCTTTAGGGAATAGCCCAGCTCCGCAGCAATTTTCCGTGAGAGATAGAGCCCCAGACCCGAAGATTGCTGGGTTCTGCGACCATTGAAACCTGAGAAACCACGCTCAAAGACCCGTTCCAAGTCACTCTCTGCAATCCCAATTCCCGTATCGCGAATGACCAAATCATCCCCATCCAAAACAATCGAAATGGTCCCCTCCTGACAATACTTGAGGGCATTAGATAAAATTTGCTCTATTAAGAGACCCAGCCAGCGTTTGTCTGTCTTTACGCTCCTATCCAGCTGACCCAGATTCAGGCTGGTATTGACCTGAATGAAAAAGAGGGAATACTTTCTTACTAGATTTCTGACCAGTTCATCCAAATTGACTGATTCGATAACCAAATCATCATGGAAGGATTGTAGACGGAGATAGTTCAAGACCAGACCTGTGTATTGCTCAATCTTGAAGAGTTCTGATTCCAGTTGGTGACGGACTGGACTACTATCTACTTCCTTGACCAAGAGCTGACTGGCTGCAATAGGCGTTTTCATCTGGTGGGCCCAGAGGGTGTAGTAGTCATCTAATTCTGTCTGTTCCTGTCTCTGTTTTTCTAGTATTTGCTTGTTCTGAACTTCTAGCCATTCCACTTTTTCCTGCAACAAACGCTCACTGGCTGTCCCAGTTGCTACTTTCTGACCACGCCAGATTTTTCCAAAGCGGGAAAATTCCCTGACAAAATCCCAGAGGAGGGCGAGAATCCAGCAGATAGTGAGCAGGGTGATGGCATAGAAAATTAGGTTTCTTTTGATGTCAAAGAGGCTACTATAAGCCAGAATAGCCACAGCAAAAACGGCGTAGGCTATCAGAAAAATCAAGCGATGACCAAGCCATGATGTCAAAAATCCTGGTACTAATGAGCCAAAATCATCCTTATTCATGTGTCCACACCAGGCCGTAGCCTACTCCTTTCTTGGTCGCAATCACATCTGGTAGACCCAGTTCTGCCAACTTTTTACGCAGGCGAGCAATGTTAACCGACAAAGTATTGTCATCCACAAAAATATCACTGTTCCAGAGTTCTCTCATCAGCTCCTCACGGCTGACCACTTCCTTGCCATGTTCAAATAAAACGCGTAAAATCTGAAATTCATTTCGCGTCAGCTCTTCCACAACCTGTCCATAGGACACCTGCATGGTCTTTAAGTCTAGGGAAATCTCCTCAAACCAGAGTAAACTTTGTTCACCAACAAAGTCATAGGTTCTTCTGAGAAGCCCCTGTATTTTGGCCAGGAGAACCGTCATTTCAAAGGGTTTGGTCACATAGTCATCCGCCCCCATATTGATCGCCATAACAATATCCATTGGCTGGTCATGGGAAGACAGAAACATAATGGGCACACGGGATGTCTTGCGAATTTCCTGACACCAGTAATAGCCATTGAAAAAAGGCAGGCCAATATCCAGTAAAATCAAATGGGGCTGAAACTCTTCCATCTGTTCCAAAACCATCTGAAAATCCTTGACCTCTTGCACCTGGTAACCCCAGTTTATCAAGTTTTTAGCAACTAGTTGACTAATCGTTTTATCGTCCTCGATAAGAAGAATTTTCTGCATAACTATCTCCTTTCATATCCCTACTATTTATTATAGCTTACATTGGAACAAATTTGAGTATTTTTATACATTTACACAAGAAGTTGACTAAAAAACCAGGTCATCAGTGGTGCAGATTTGTCATTCCCCACATATTTCGTTATACTAGATAAAAAAGGAAAGGACTGCTATGCCGAATTTATTAACCTATATTGAAGAAACTCAATACGATATTTTTTATGATAAACCTATCAATAAGCTGGATATTCTGGCTCTGACCGAACTTTCCTACCTCCCTTTTGATAATCTGGTCCCCTACTCTTTTATAGAAAATGGTGTACGACTTGATCGGTTGGCAACGGCCTTTGAAGAGACCTACAAAAATAATTTCCCTCCCTTTTCTATGGTGACCAAAAACCGCCTAGCCTTACTTGGACTTCTAGCCAAATCCAAACGCTTCAAATCTATCAAGGCATTTGGCTTCGTTGACGATTATCAGTTGGAACAGGAAAAGCAGTTTTCAGCAATCAGCTATCGCATTGACCGAAAAACGATTGTGACTTGCTTCAGGGGAACAGACGACACCATTATCGGTTGGAAAGAAGACTTCCACATGACCTATATGGATGAAATTCCTGCCCAACGTGCAGCGAGTGGCTACTTAGAAAAACTTATGATGCAGCAGATGGGCCATTTTTATCTGGCAGGTCATTCGAAAGGCGGAAATTTAGCCCTCTATGCAGCATGCCAGCAAGCTACAGACCAACAGGATAGAATCCTAGCTATCTATCCCTTTGATTCACCTGGCTTACACAAAAAACACTTGGAAGCACCTAGTTACCAAGCTATTCACCAACGGATTTTCCCTGTCATTCCCCAGAATTCAATTGTCGGTATGATGTTAGAAACACCAGAAAATGCTCAAATCGTTCAGAGTAATACCCTCGGCATTCTACAACATATCAGTTTTTCTTGGGAGGTTGACGGAAGCGACTTCAAACTAGCTCCTGCCCTGACCAGCGATAGCCTACAAACCGACCAAGCCTTAAAAACTTGGACGGCTAGTTTAACAGACGATGAATTACGAGACTTCTTCGATTTGTTTTTCGGCATCTTCATCAAAGCAGGAATTGAACGTTTTAGCGACATCACGGTAAATCCCCTACAGAAATTGCAGGAAATGGACCGATTGAGAAAAGAATTATCTCCTCAAGAGGCGGACATGATGGACAAACTCATTCGGCAACTCTTTGATACCCGCTACCAAATTTGGAGGGACAATATTAGCACTTCCATTCCAAGCCCTGAAATCTCTCTACCAGATTGGCGGAAATTGTTTCAAAGAAATACAGCTGAAAATAAAGAAAACTAGCTCAACCACCTGAGCTAGTTTTCTTTATCAAATCTTCTTAAAAATTGGGATAGTTTTTCTAATCCTTTGATTAGAATATCTTGTTCACAGGCAAAACCTAGACGGACATAGCCGTCACGTTCAAATCGATTACCAGGAACTAGGAGAACACCGTATTCCTGCAGAAGTTGCAAGCAAAAATCTTCCATAGGCATATCTACTGCAATCTTGACAAAGCTGCTAGAAACAACCGCTGGACGGATATAGGAAACGAGGGGTTCATTCTCAATCCATTGGTCCAAAATTGCTAGATTTTCTTCTAAAATACGCCGATTTCGTTCTAGAATTTCTTGATAATGTGCCAAGGCTAATTGAGCCACCAGGTCGTCAAAGACACCTGCACAAATCATAGTGTAATCCCGATAATCTCTCAATATATCTGTCACTTCAAGATTGGCAGCCACCCAACCAATACGAATTCCTGGCAGGGAGTAGGTCTTGGATAAGCTATTTACAGCAATTCCTTTATCATAGACTTCTATAATAGATGGCACATCCAGCTCAGAAAAGGAACGATAGACTTCATCCGATAGAATGTAAGCTCCAACTTCACCAGCAATTTCCGCCAATTCTTCCAAATAAGTCCTATCCATGACAGCACCAGTTGGATTATTGGCATTGTTGATGCAAATCATCTTAGTGTTAGGACGAATGAGCTGACGCAGTTTTTCCAAGTCTGGCAACCAGCCATTTTCCTCCTCAATCTGCCACAAATCTACTTCTGCTCCCAAGGACTTTGGAATATCGTAGAGTTGTTGGTAGGTCGGATAAAGGGAAATGACATGGTCTCCTGGTTCAATCAAACTATAAAGAACTAACAAGTTGGCCCCTGTTGCCCCGTTGGTCTGGAGAATTTGTTCTGGCTTGACGCCTGTATAGAGTTGACTAACTGATTTTTTAAATGCTGGCGAACCTTCTATCCAGCCATAGTTGAGCTTGGTGCCCTGCAATTTCTCATAAAAATCCTCAGGATTGGTGCCCGACAAGGCAAACAATTCCTCCAAAGTCAATGAAGAAATGGACACCCCTGCTATATCATAAATCGCGCTATTTTCATGGACATTCAGCCATTCCTCAACACCAAAACGTGGTAATTTCATAAGACTTCCTACTTTTATTTATTCTGCCCTTATTGTACCATATTACTTAAAATTACGTATACATATACAAACATTCCCAAGTAAAGTACTTTTCTGTAAGAAATAGTTTGTCGCTAATCAAGTTAATTTTTTGAGAGAATACTGATTGTATCATCATTTAGTTTCTATTTTACTACTTCGACGCGTGAAAAACTCCAATGGATTGTTTGAACACGCCTTGCCTGATTGAAACAGTCAGGAAGTCGTTTTAATCCGCCGCCTCACAGTAGTCAGGCTTAGAAGTCTATTTTGGGTTCACCAATACCAATAGCAGATGCCACAAAGAACTTTCACTTCATCCCCGACGTACCAAAAAGGAATATATGATTGCCACACTCTCATATTCTACTCAATAAACATCAAAAGTAGCCTTAAAAACAAAATTAAAGATAGGACCAGGGTTCATCAATGCAAGTTGACAACGGATAATCTGTACCGCCCAATAATGGAGTATATTGAAAAAAAGTCCCAAAATTACGATTTAATTCTGGAACTTTTCCTACCTAACAAATAATCTTTAATCCATTTCAGTTGACTGAATCATTAGATCTTTAGTATTAGCACGACTTGCTGATACAAAAAGGATTTACAGTGTTCTACATCTTTTGTTTTAATTTCGAGAAAATCAGATTTTTTTGATTCTTAACATAAACCAAAACACTAATCATTGCGATACCAACTACTGCGAAAAAAGTCTGTAAGCTCCCTTTATTTTCTCCGGTTTGAGGAAGTCTCTTAGGTTTTAGAACATCATCTGTATTTGTACCATTAATTACCTTATTTTTAGCAGTGTACTCCCGAGATTCCCCTAAGTCAGATGTAGAAACCAAGTCTAATGAACCAGCAGCAACCTCTCGAACATCATCTATCGTCTGGGCTCCAATACTAATCACATTAGTTTTTCCTGTTACACCGGCAACTTGCTCAGACTCTTGACCAACTGGAAGAGTAGGGTCGTCTTGATAAAGAGTATCAAAAGGGATTTCTTTCTCCGTGATAACAGCTTCGGCAAGGTCTGCACTCTGAGCAGCTGCTAACTTCGTACCAACTCTAACAATACGATCTACTTTGGCAGTGGTAATGACCTCTGTCGTCTGGTCTCCAATACTAATCACATTGATTTTTCCTGTTACACCGGCAACTTGCTCAGACTCTTGACCAACTGGAAGTGTGGGATCATCTTGATAAAGAGTATCAAAAGGGATTTCTTTCTCCGTGATAACAGCTTCGGCAAGGTCTGCACTCTGAGCAGCTGCCAACTTCGTACCAACTCTAACAATGCGATCTACTTTGGCAGTGGTAACGACCTCTGTCGTCTGGTCTCCAATACTAATCACATTGGTTTTTCCTGTTACACCGGCAACTTGCTCAAACTCTTGACCAACTGGAAGTGTGGGATCGTCTTGATAAAGGGTATCAAAAGGGATTTCTTTCTCCGTGATAACAGCTTCGGCAAGGTCTGCACTCTGAGCAGCTGCTAACTTCGTACCAACTCTAACAATGCGATCTACTTTGGCAGTGGTAACGACCTCTGTCGTCTGGTCTCCAATACTAATCACATTGGTTTTTCCTGTTACACCGGCAACTTGCTCAAACTCTTGACCAACTGGAAGTGTGGGATCGTCTTGATAAAGGGTATCAAAAGGGATTTCTTTCTCCGTGATAACAGCTTCGGCAAGGTCTGCACTCTGAGCAGCTGCTAACTTCGTACCAACTCTAACAATGCGATCTACTTTGGCAGTGGTAACGACCTCTGTCGTCTGGTCTCCAATACTAATCACATTGGTTTTTCCTGTTACACCGACAACTTGCTCGAACTCTTGACCAACTGGAAGAGTGGGATCATCTTGATAAAGGGTATCAAAAGGGATTTCTTTCTCCGTAATGACAGCTTCAGGAAGGGCTACACTTAGAGAGGTAGGATAGTCTTTCTTATGCACTTTTACAGGAATTTGCAGTACATCATAGCTATTGTCAGAATACAAAACTTGTACAGTTGCAAGATAATCTCCCTCTTTATTCGTATTAACAGTGCCTTTTGGAGTAATATCTTGTATAGTTATAGTATTAGGGAGGTCCTTAGAATTGGTAAGATTATCATTAAAATCTACTTCTTCTCCCTCAAAAATTTCTTCATTAGAAAAAATTGGTTCATAGACATTTGCTTCTGGCAATGTAAAATAATATAAATTAGCTAATTTGGGATCAATGTAACCTGTCTCATTAATGCTTTTCTTGTCCCCCGTTGTAAAGTCATATTGCCCATTCATTAACGGTTCTAAGAAAGATCTAGAACCGTGCCCCGCCACGGATTTACCAACAAATTTTGTGCCAGAAAAATGCCCAACACCATTAGTAATTAAAGTATCATTATCTGTTGCATAATGAATCGATTTTCCTTCATTTGTCAGCTGGTCTCCTATTGCAGCAATACCATTGAGATTGCTAACAAGCCCTTTTATTTTGGGGGCATTAAATGTGTAGGATTTTTTTGCCCAATCATAGTTCTTTTGATTAGCATAAATAAAGCCACGTTGCGCAAGATAACCACCTAAAGAATGTCCTGTCAAATACAAATTATTGATTTGTGTGGACTGCTGAAGCTGATCCATCAATCTTTCAATACTATTTGCCTGTTTGGGATTTGTTGCAAAGAAAATACTAAGATCATCATCCACATCGGAAGTTCCTTTTGTACCCCTAATTGCAAGGACTTGCACTTCACCAGCATTGATAAATGGATAATTAGAAGTCGTCTCGAACAAAACTGCATCAAATCCATTATTTTCATGGAAAGTTCTTACCATTCGCCAGTATGGAGAGAGTTCCTTATGCATCATAGCATACTCTTGTCTACCATCATAAAGAGTATCAAGTGGCTGTAGTGGATCTAGTACCTTTCTTATATAATCATCGTCTCTATAAGCCAATTCCATAAACATGGCCATCTCTCTAGACGTAACATCCCATTTCAAGGGATCTGTCAATTGAGGATGGGAATCAGTAACCGTCCGCTCCGTGCCATCTGAAAAACCATCACCATCACTGTCTTTAAGAAATGGATGACTATAATAACCGAAATAAGTAGTTTTGTCTTTCTCATAGGTATAGATTTCTTCTTTATTTGCTAAACCATCACCATCATTATCATTATCTGGCAGAATATCACTACCAAGTAAAAGAGAGTCTACTTGACGATTTTCTAATGTGATTTTCCCTTCTGAAATCTTTATTGCATTTTCCAAGGTAAGTACTTGTTTTATAATTTCAGCACTAATGTTCCAACCACTACTAATGTCTACTGTCACAAGACTTGTTAATATGAGCGCTGAATATAATTTAATTTTATTTTTTTTCACTTTTTTTCCTCATTAATTCCTCTTATGCTAAGTCGCAACTGCACAAGATAAGTTATCAATACACAACTGATTATATCACAGCACTTTATGAAAAGCTAACATTATCACAAATCAAGCGTGCCATTCCAACAAAAAATACATGTATTTATTATATAGGTCTATAATTTCTTCAGAGTGTTTTTATGATATTTACAATTTTCTAAGAATAGCATCTCACCCCCAAGGAATTGAGTCTTATTTTACAGTAAAAATGAGGTTATTTCTCCTCAACAAGCTACCTATCCAACATCTTTTTCACCATTTAACTAAGTTATTTTTTATTATCAAAAACCTTTATATAATAGCAAAAATTCTTGTTCATTCAAGCCAACTCTTTCAATCTCCGCAGAAGAGGGGGTGACATCAAAATACCCTCCAGTTTTGTTTTTTCTAACAGTATACTGAAGAAGGGAGTGATTGGATAGATACCTCGTTATTTGGGTGATTATTCGTACAACAAACCACCTCCAAGAATAAATCTCGGAGGTTGTTTTGTATATTTAAAAGTGGAGATTATGGGTTCTTAAACCTAATTATTCTTCACCTTTTTTACGACGCTTACCTGCAAAGGCAAGTGTTGCAATCAACATGCCTACACCAAGAGCTGAAACTGCAACAGTGCTTGTTTCACCTGTATTTGGTAGTTGAGCTGTCGTAGATTTCGTTGACTTAGTTTCGGTCGATTTAGGTGTTACTGTCACACCAGCGTTCGGAACTTTTGGATCAGTACCTTTTTCTTTTTCGACTTCATCTGAGATGCCATCGTTGTCATCGTCAGTATCAGTCACATCTGGCATACCGTCGCCATCTGTGTCGCGTTGGATTGTAACTGGAACGTCAATTACTTTAGACTCGCCATCTGTTGTAACAGTAACTGGGATAGTGATCTTACGTTCTTCTTCGTCTTTACCCCAATCGTCTACTTTTGGTGTGCCTACAAGGTTACCATTGCCATCTACTGATACGCCATTGACTGGAGCAGATGGAGTGATTACTGTCTTAGGTGATTCTGGTTTGACAACTTGGGTACCATCTGGAACCGGTTGACCTTCAAGAACATCTTTAGGTGTTACTGTCACACCAGCGTTCGGAACTTTTGGATCAGTACCTTTTTCTTTTTCGACTTCATCTGAGATGCCATCGTTGTCATCGTCAGTATCAGTCACATCTGGCATACCATCGCCATCTGTGTCGCGTTGGATGGTGACTGGAACGTCAATTACTTTAGATTCGCCATCTGTTGTAACAGTAACTGGGATAGTGATCTTACGTTCTTCTTCGTCTTTGCCCCAATCGTCCACTTTTGGTATACCTACAAGATTACCATTGCCATCTACTGATACGCCGTTGACCGGAGCAGATGGAGTGATTACTGTCTTAGGTGATTCTGGTTTGACAACTTGGGTGCCATCCGGAACTGGTTGACCTTCAAGAACATCTTTAGGCGTTACGGTTACACCTGTATTAGGAGACTTAGGATCGGTGCCGTTTTCCTTCTCTACTTCATCAGTAATACCGTCGTTGTCATCATCAGTATCAGTCACATCTGGCATACCGTCGCCATCTGTGTCGCGTTGGATGGTAACTGGAACGTCAATTAATTTAGATTCGCCATCTGTTGTAACAGTAACTGGGATAGTGATTTCACGTTCTTCTTCATCTTTGCCCCAATCGTCTACTTTTGGTGTGCCTACAAGGTTACCATTGCCATCTACTGATACGCCGTTAATCGGAGCAGATGGGGTGATTACTGTCTTAGGTGATTCTGGTTTGACAACTTGGGTGCCATCCGGAACTGGTTGACCTTCAAGAACATCTTTAGGCGTTACTGATACGTCCACATTCGGAACTTTTGGATCAGTACCTTTTTCTTTTTCGACTTCATCTGAGATACCATCGTTGTCATCGTCAGTATCAGTTACATCTGGCATACCATCGCCATCTGTGTCGCGTTGGATTGTAACTGGAACGTCGATTACTTTAGACTCGCCATCCGTTGTAACAGTGACTGGGATAGTGATCTTACGTTCTTCTTCGTCTTTGCCCCAATCGTCTACTTTTGGTGTGCCTACAAGGTTACCATTGCCATCTACTGATACACCATTGACTGGCTCAGATGGTGTGATTACTGTCTTAGGTGATTCTGGTTTAACAACTTGGGTGCCATCTGGAACTGGTTGACCTTCAAGAACATCTTTAGGCGTTACGGTCACACCAGCGTTCGGAACTTTTGGATCAGTACCTTTTTCTTTTTCGACTTCATCTGAAATACCGTCGTTATCATCATCCTTATCGGTCACATCTGGCATACCGTCGCCATCTGTGTCGCGTTGGATCGTAACTGGTACGTCGATTACTTTAGACTCGCCATCCGTTGTAACAGTGACTGGAACGGTGATTTCACGTTCTTCTTCATCTTTGCCCCAATCGTCTACTTTTGGTGTGCCTACGAGGTTACCATTGCCATCTACTGATACACCATTGACTGGAGTAGATGGAGTGATTACTGTCTTAGGTGATTCTGGTTTAACAACTTGAGTGCCATCCGGAACTGGTTGACCTTCAAGAACATCTTTAGGCGTTACTGATATGCCCACATTCGGAACTTTTGGATCAGTACCTTTTTCTTTTTCGACTTCATCTGAGATACCATCGTTGTCATCGTCAGTATCAGTCACATCTGGCATACCATCACCATCTGTATCGCGTTGAATGGTGACTGGTACATTAACTACTTTAGATTCGCCATCTGTGGTAACAGTGACTGGGATAGTGATTTCACGTTCTTCTTCATCTTTGCCCCAATCGTCTACTTTTGGTGTACCTACAAGGTTACCATTGCCATCTACTGATACGCCGTTGACTGGAGCAGATGGTGTGATTACTGTCTTAGGTGATTCTGGTTTGACAACTTGGGTACCATCTGGAACTGGTTGACCTTCAAGAACATCTTTAGGCGTTACGGTTACACCTGTATTAGGTTTTGTTGGATCTTTTGGAGCTGGATCTTCTGTATCTAGAATACCATCATTATCATCATCTTTATCGGTTACGTCTGGCATACCATCGCCATCTGTATCACGTTGGATTGTAACTGGAACATCAATTACTTTAGACTCGCCATCTGTGGTAACAGTAACTGGGATAGTGATCTTACGTTCTTCTTCATCTTTGCCCCAATCGTCTACTTTTGGTGTGCCTACAAGGTTACCATTGCCATCTACTGATACGCCGTTGACAGGAGTAGATGGAGTGATTACTGTCTTAGGTGATTCTGGTTTGACAACTTGAGTGCCATCCGGAACTGGTTTGCCTTCAAGAACATCTTTAGGCGTTACTGATATGCCCACATTCGGTACTTTTGGATCGGTACCTTTTTCTTTTTCGACTTCATCTGAGATGCCATCGTTGTCATCATCAGTATCAGTCACATCTGGCATACCGTCGCCATCTGTATCGCGTTGGATGGTGACTGGTACATTAACTACTTTAGATTCGCCATCTGTGGTAACAGTGACTGGGATAGTGATTTCACGTTCTTCTTCGTCTTTGCCCCAATCGTCTACTTTTGGTGTACCTACAAGGTTACCATTGCCATCTACTGATACGCCGTTGACTGGAGCAGATGGAGTGATTACTGTCTTAGGTGATTCTGGTTTGACAACTTGGGTGCCATCTGGAACTGGTTTGCCTTCAAGAACATCTTTAGGCGTTACTGCTATGCCCGCATTCGGTACTTTTGGATCGGTACCTTTTTCTTTTTCGACTTCATCTGAAATACCGTCGTTATCATCATCCTTATCGGTCACATCTGGCATACCATCGCCATCTGTATCGCGTTGAACAGTAATTGTAATGGTTTTGATTACTGGTTTATTGTCTTTGTCAACAATCGGATTACCTTTATCATCCTTAGCTTCAACTGTTACAGTGAAATCACGTTTCTCTTCATCTTTGCCCCAATTTGTAATCTTCTTAGGAGTTCCTGTGACTTCTCCTTTATTTGGATCAAATGTGAGACCATCTGGCAAGCCTGTTACTTTAACTGTTGCCTTTGGATTATCAGATGTTACAGTCACTGGGATTGGTTTAACTGGTTGACCTTCGGTTACTGTAGCATCATCTGCTGTAATAACTGTATTCGTTGCTTTCTTAGGATTTTTATCCTCTGTATCCGGAATACCATCATTATCATCATCCTTATCGGTCACATCTGGCATACCGTCACCATCTGTGTCTAATTGGAACTTAGCTTTCGCATTCTCCACAGTCTTATCTTCATAAGTCACCTTAACTGGTACTTCAATGCTTTCAACTGTCGTGCCATTAGCAACTGTAACTGTTACAACGCCTGTCGTTGGGTTGATCTTTGCAGTATATCCTTCTGGAACTTTGAAATCTGATGGAATTTCATAAGTTGCATTCTTTGGAGCTGCTACTGGTCGACCGCTTGCATCTGTAAATGTAGGTGTTGAGATAGCTGGAGTACCTGGAACGACATTTGTGACTGGATAGTTTGGCTTTGCTTTTACAACATTGCTCAAGGCAGTCGCAAATTTCTCTACTTCTGGAGATCTAACATAGCCATCTAGCTCGGTAGGATCTTGCTTTTCAGCACGAGTAACAACACGATCTCTTGCCGCAAAAGTTTTTCCATCTGGTAAGGTTAGAGTGATATTTCCTGTTTTTGGCTCAGTTGATACAGTGACATTCGCCTCATTTTCCTCCGCCACATAAGTTCCATCTGGCTTTTTCACTAATTTAACAGATTTCCCTTGAACTCCGACAAAGATTTGGTCAACGTCAGATTTTGGAACAAGCTCAACACTTCTGTCACCTTCTTTAAAGTCAGTAATTTCAACTGTACTTACAGTGGCTTTCACAATGACAGTGACTTCTTCCTCTTTGTAAACGTTAGAATCTGTAACAACCCTGACTGTAAATACATAAGTACCGGCTTTAAGTTTAGACAAATCTTCATTCTCATTCTTCAAGAGAACTTTACGGTAACCCTTGCCTTCTGCTACATTAGTTACACCACCTGTATTGACTTCTACTTGGCTTAGAATATCGCTTTCAGTGACACCTTCCCAGTCTTCTTTGATTACAGTACCTTTAACGGCAGTATCCAAAACATAGGTCATGTATTTATTGTTGGAAAGGACATCGGTTACATTGTCCTTATTATCTGTCACTTTCAGTCCGCGAGAATAATAACCAAGTTTGTCTACAGAAGCAGTACCGTATGCGTTTCCGTCTTTGTCTACTGAATAACCTAATGAACTTGGTTGGTTAACTTCGACAGACTTAATACCTTCTGGATCTACTAAGTCAGCGATTTTTACCTTATCCAAACCATCTGGCTTATTAGAGCTATCAACTGTCTTAATTGGTGTCTTATTGAAGATAAAGATGTCGTGCTTATTGGTAGCTGTCGATGGTGTATTTTCTTCTATCGGACCAGCACCCTTCAAGAAACCGTCATCAGTGATGATTTTTCTATCTCCATAACGTTGCTCTTTAGTTAAACGGGTTAGAGTATCATCCCAATCAGGGTTGCTAGTTGCTGAAGAATTTCTTAAGTCTTGCTCAGTGTCCAAACGTGTCAGAGAAGCAGAAGAACGTACATAGAGTGTGTGGTTCGGCCCGTGGGTGATTACTTCAATAACATAGTTAGGAGCAGTCGAATCACGCCAAGACCTATCCTCTAGAATAATCCTGTTTGCCCCAGCCCCTGCACTAGGACGTTCATTTTGAGTAAAACCGGACCCATTTGGTGCTCCAAAATACTTAGCTAATTCTCCATCAAAGTTGACATAACCGAAGTTTCCTTGGTAACTATATACATGTAAATCTGGAGAACCAGAAGTAATTTTAATATCACCACCACCAGCGGTATTATTAAACTTATCGCTAGTTGCAATCATGACATATTGCCAATGCTTGCTTGCTTTCGAATCATGGGTAATCACCCATTTGACCATATCTAAGCCTTCTGAGTCTTTACCAATATATTGAGATGTAACTGACTTGATACCATATTTCCAATCGGATGGACGATTTAAAACTTCCACAGGGTCCGCAAGGGCTGTTGCACCTAATTGAGCCGTGATGACACCATCTGGACTAAATTTGCGCAATTCCACAGCTAGTGCTTCTACGTTTGTACGAACCGAATCAATCTGTTTATACAACTGTTCAACCGTTGCGGCTGAATTTGCCAGTAATAGGTCAGATTCTTTAGCTACCAAACGAGCATTTGTCACTGCAGTTTTTAGCAATGAATTATTAGATTCAGTTGTTGCAACCAATCTCTCACCCTGTGAGGCAAGAACTGCCGCTTCAGATGACACTTGGGCTAAAAGATGTTTTACGTCTTCAATAGTTGCTGGCTCTGTAGCTGCCCTTGCTTTAAATTCAGCTGGTACAGCCGATGACGTTGAGATTGCAGTATCAATTGGTAAAGTTGAGGTTGTTACGCTTGCTGTCTCCGCTGCTTGCTTCACAACTTTGAAAACAATTTTTGTACTTCCTCCTTCTACTACTCCAGAATTAATCGTTGCCACTTCATTGGCTGCTAGTTGATACCCTTTCGGTAGCTCGGCTGTCTCAGTCACAACTGCAATCGCAATAGGGTCTTTTGTAGTCAAATCAATTGATTTGGCTACTGTAGCTACAGCAGTACCAGTTTCATCTTGATATTCAACTGTATAGTCAATTTTTGTTGCACGCTCTACCACATCCTTAGAGGACACAGCATCTGTTGCAGTCGTATCTGTTGATGTTGTTGCATCAGTGGATACCTCCGTTTTATCAGTAGATAAACTTATTGTCTCAGCAGCAGAATTTGATGGCGCTGTATCCATCGTCAATGCTGAAACTTCCATACCTCCTGACAAAGCAAGCGATACCCCAAGTAATACACTTGCGGCTCCACAATGATACTTACGAATTGAAAAACGTTGCTTGGCATTGTACCAATCAAATTTTTTCGGTCGTTTTCGTTCCATGTTAACGATCTCCTTCTTTATTAAAAAACATAACCAGAGCAACTGACATTGATACTTCAAACTATTTCTACAGTTTGCCTCACTTTAGGACAGCTTTATAAATTTATAAAAAGATAACTTAAAACTATAATTATTAAATGCCATTCACTACTAGCTTGTTTATTTTATCACCCTATCTTCAAATTTGTCAAGGTTTTATGCGTTTTTTCAAGAAATAAACTTGATTTTAAAGTGAATATTTTCCCTGTTTTATCTGTATTTTTATTTGTTTGAAGACTAATACTATTATTTCACCCAAAAGCCATTCTTTAGAAGCCTTATAGAATAAGCATTCTGAACTTAACAAATATAAAATTTAATATATTTCTAAATGTATATTCTTAAATTTTTTCTAGAATTTTTCAAATTCCCTTTTGATTTGCACATAGCATTACGTGTAAAAAGGATTTCATTTTATAGATACGCTATGTTTGCTTTATTTCAAACTTTCAACACTCCCCCACGGACTGTTTGACGGAAGCTACACTCGTTTCCCGCTTCAATTAAAATTTGAACAAACAAAAATAGCTTAAAATCAACGTTTTTGACGACGTAATTCTAAGCTATTTTCTATATTTTAAGACTTTTCGCGCAGCCTCAAAGATTAAATAGGATTTGCAGAGCACATTTCCACGGTTTGTGTTTTACACTCCAAATCTGACCTCTATGACTGTTACAAACAAAGTATTTCCAACTACCAGTTAACTTAATAGCATTAACAAAAGCATATGCCTACTTTCATCATTTAATGGATTAAAACTTCCCTAAATTCGTCAAGTCTTTTTTGTCTGGCATGACTTCTTTGTTGTCCCAATGCTCGACGATACGACCATTTTTATCCGAACGGAAGATGTCCGCCGTCACCCAGTCAGCCTCACCGTCATTGAGTTTCTGGTGAACATGGACAAAGACAAAATTCCCATCCTCAATGGCACGCACAATGGTGATTTCCCGCTTGGGATTGCGTTTGAAAAAGTCCTCAAAGAAAGCTACAAAGCCCTCTTTCTCATCAGGCACACCCGTACTGTGCTGGGTGTAAGTAGCCCCCATATAGTTTTCATGAACTTCCTTGATTTCCCCGTCCCGAATGCCACGAAGGTAAAGATTTTTAGCGTTATCTAGTTGATGTGACATGATGTTCTCCTATTTTAACAATCCTTCTCGTTCCAAATATTCCCTCGCCACTTGCTCTGCCGACTTGCCTTCCACATCGACCGCATAGTTCATCTGGGTCATTTCCTCGGTCGAGATTTTGTCTGCCAAGACCCCCAGGACTTGCTCCAACTCAGGATATTTTTCTAAGGTTTCTTTGGACAATAGCGGAGCAGCCTGATAGGGTGGGAAGAGCTGTTTGTCATCTTCTAGGATTTTCAATTTGTAAGTGACTACCTTGCTATCTGTAGAATATGCTTCGATAATCTGCACATTACCACTCTTAATAGCTTCATAACGAAGGGCTGGCTCCATGGTCTTGACATTAAGTTGGAGATTGTATAGATTTTTTAGACCGATATTACCATCTTCGCGATCATTAAACTCTAAAGAGAAGCCTGCGACAGCTGTCTGTTGCACTTTTGCCAAATCCGAAATCTTTTCAATGCCATTTTTCTGAGCATAGTCTTCTGTCACTGCTAAGGCAAAGGTATTTTGGAAGGCCATTGGTGCTAGGTAGACCAAGCCATCCTGCTCCAAAATCGCCTCTTTGGCATAAGTGTAAACCTCATCAGAATTAGTAGATAAATCCATTGATGAATTTTTCAAAAGAGTACTTGTAATGGTCCCTGTGTACTCAGGATAAATATCAATAGAACCTGATTTGAGTGCCTCATAAAGGAAGCTAGTCTTTCCGAAATTAGGTTTTATCTCCACCTTGATGTCTGTCTGGTCTTCAATCAACAACTTATACATATTGATGAGAATTTCAGGTTCTGCACCGAGCTTCCCTGCAATGACCAACTGCTTTGTGGAAAAGTTAAGCATGGGAACATAACTAGCTCCAACAGTAAATAAAGTCACCAATAGAGCCAACAAAATTGTCTTGGGTTTCTTGTCCTGCAACAGACGAATGCCGTAACCGAAAAGTACTGCAAGGACAGCCGACGATACCGCACCAATCAAAATCAAGGCTGAATCATTGCGGTCAATTCCAAGTAGAATAAAGGAGCCAAGGCCCCCAGCCCCCACCAAGGCTGCCAGAGTCGCCGTTCCGATAATCATAATGGAAGCTGTCCGAATCCCTGACATCAAAATAGGCATGGCAAGTGCTAACTTAAATTTTTTCAACTTCTCCCATTTATTCATACCAAAGGCGGTTGCTGCTTCTTCTAGAGAAGGGTCGATTTCTCCAAGTCCTGTCAATGTCCCCTGCAAGATAGGAAAGATAGCATAAATAACGAGTGCTACTACTGCTGGCAAGGTTCCGATTCCCATAAAAGGAATGAAAAGACCAAGCAAAGCAAGGGATGGAATAGTTTGGAAGATACCTGTTATTTGCAGACTCCACTCAGTCAAGCGTTTTTTACTAGATAGAATCAGTCCCAAAGGTACTGCAATTGCAATCGCAATAATCAAAGCTAGAAGGGAGATGCGAAGGTGTTCAAAAAGAGCGATTCCCCACTCATCCTTGCGTTCTATAAAGGTTTCAAATAGGTTCATTACATACCTCCTCGAGCTCTGATAAATTCCTTGACAAAATCATTGGTAGGATGATTCCTCAATTCATCAGGACTTCCTAATTGCACAACTTGTCCATCTTGCATGAGACAGATGCGATCCGCCAATTTAACCGCCTCATCCATATCATGAGTAACGAAAACCGTTGTCATCTTGAATTCCTCATGTAATTTCTTAATCAAGTCCTGCAACTGAGCCTTACTGATTGGATCCAGAGCTGAGAAAGGTTCGTCCATGAGTAACACTTTCGGATTTGCAATGATGGCCCGCAGAATGCTAACCCGCTGTTTTTCTCCCCCAGACAAGTCCTTGGGCAAACGATCCAGATAGCTGTCTGGTTCCAAGCCAACCTTGGTCAAGAGCTCTCTCGTCCTCGTCAAGGTTTCTTCCTTACCCAAACCTTTCATTTCAGGAATAAGAGCGATATTTTCAGCTACTGTCATATTTGGAAAAAGGGCTATCTGCTGAAGAACATAACCTGTCTCCAAACGTAATTCACGCAGGTCGAAATCCTTAAGTCGCTTACCTTGAAAAAAAACCTCTCCCTCAGTCTGCTCAATCAGTCGGTTAATCAATTTCAACGTAGTTGTCTTTCCGCTACCACTCGGTCCAATTAAAACAAAGAACTCCCCTTCTTGAATGTCAAAGGTCAAATTTTTCAAGATTGGTCCGCTAACCTTACAGGTCAGGGATACATTTTGATAATCAATCATCATCTTCTCCTTTTAAAATAGCCATGAGACTCTGACTGTAGCGCTGAATTAATCCTAGCATAAGCTCCTGTTCCTCCTGACTGAGTTGAGACAGCGCCTTATTTTCTGCCTCCTCCAAGGGGTCCAAAATGCGACTAGCAAATTGCTGCCCCTCCTCTGTCAATTTAATTTTCTTATGTCGCTTATCTGCTGGATTCTCCTCTAAAACTACCAGGCCTCCATCCAAAAATTTCTTTACAGTAGCATTGACAACTTGTTTGCTTGAATAGGTCTTCTTGCTGACCCAGTTTTGCGTCACACCTCCGGGATTATAATAAATCCACATGAGAATGGATAAGCATTTTGCATTGAGTCCATGTCCACGAGCATAGTCTTCATAAAGACCGACTTGCTGGTCAAACATACGAGCATAATCCTTACTCCTTTTCTCAACTTCCATCATCCTTCCCCCTCCTCAGTGAGCACAACTACCTTACTAAAAGCCTCTGGTCTACTAGTATTCAAAACAACAACAATTTTCACAACGACTTCCTCCTGTAATCATGTTAGTCAATATTTTTTACTATTTTATCAAAAAAAGAAAAATAGTCAATCATTTTGACTATTTTGAAACATCAACTACTTTATTATAGATTCCCGTCTTCATCCACTCAAACATATTAAACCCCTGAAATTATCTGCTTTTATACTCTTCAAAAATCAAAATTATCCGTTGTCAACTTGCCTTGATGAACTCCAGATAACAAAACTAGCCTAGAACATTCTAAGCTAGTTTCTTTTTATCCTTCACCTGTTTCTGAGGCAGTTTCGCTTGCTACTTCTGAAACTGTTTCTGATACAGGTTCGATGATGACATCATCAATTGTAAGCTCAATATCTTCAGACACAACTACAGCATCCTCAATATCTTCTTCTGTCAAATCCACTGTCGGAGCTTTAGCAGTTTTTGACTTAATAGCTTCCAAAATGTCAGCCGTTGACAAGTTTTGTTCCGCAATTTTTTCCTTGATTTGCTCAAAGGTTTCCAAGGATTTTTCCTTACCAGACTTGACCAAATCTTCTACTGTCAATTCACCAGTTTCAAGTTGAGTTTTTACTTCGGTAAATCGTTCAGTCGCTTGTTTGCCTAAATCTTGTGCCTTATTGACAAAATCAGCATTGATTTCTTCATGGTTTTCTTTATAGTCATTAGCAAAGTTTACAACTTTTTCTTTGACTGTTTTACCAGTTTTACTTGCTAGAAAAGCAGCTGCAGCAGCTCCTCCTGCTGCCCCTAACAAAAGGCTAGTCCACACACTACTAGATTTTTTTACCATTTTTTTCTCCTTTCTTACCTAAGAGAGATGAGAGAGTTGACAGAGCTGAAAGAGCTCCGCCGGCTTTTACAGTACTTGCTCCAGCAGACTTAGCTTTGACTGTCAAATCACGCGCTGAAGCATTCAAATCTGATACAGAAGTTGACAAGTCAGCTACCGCTACAAAAAGAGGATCAAGGGTCGAAACCTTACCATTTACATCTTCGACTAAGACATTGGTTTTAGCCAAAAGCTCGTTGGTCTGATAGAGAGTCACATTGACATCGCTGGTCAAGACCTTAAGCGTTTGCTGGGCTTCATCTGTCACCGTACCCAATTTTTTCAACAACAAAACAATATATACTGCCACCGCCGCGATGGACAAGGCAATAATCAAGACAGAAATTTCAATAATCATATCTTCTCCTTTAGGGTTGATAGAATGGAATAGAAGACTTTCTTCTCCGCAACACAACCATGATAATACCAACGAGGATTAACACCCCAGATAGCCATTGTGAAATACGTATTCCTAAGAACATGAGGCTGTCCGTCCGCAAGCCTTCTATCAAAAGGCGACCACAACCATACCAGACTAGGTAGAAAGCTGTAATTTCTCCCTGTTTAAGGAATTTTGGCCGTCTACGTAACACACAAACCAAGCCAAAACCTAGCAAATTCCAGAGAGACTCAAACAAGAAGGTTGGTTGATGGTAGGCACCATCAATATACATCTGGTCTCGGATAAAGGCTGGCAGGTAGTTCAAACTTTCTACTGCCTTACCATAGGCCTCTTGGTTAAAGAAATTTCCCCAACGACCGATTGCCTGAGCAATCATGACCGATGGCGCTACAATATCCAAAAAATCCAGGGTATTAATAAAGCGATACTGAGTAAAGAAATAAAGGACGATTGCACCTGTAATCAAACCACCATAGATGGCAATACCACCGTTCCAGATAGCGAAGATAGATAAAATGTTATCCTTATATTCACTCCATGAAAAGGCTACATAGTAAATCCGTGCCCCCAGGATAGAAAGCGGAAATGCGATTAGAATAAAATCTAAAATATCATCCTGACGGATTTTCTTTCGTGGTCCCTCTTTTGTCGCCAGATAAACACCTAGAATCAGACCAAGCAAAATGCAGATTGCATACCAACGAATTTCTAAGGGACCTAATTTAATCGCAATAGGATCCATATTAAACCTCTTCTCTATTGTGCTCAATTAAATTAGACAAGCGTTCTTCGAAGATCTTCGTTGCATCAAACCCCATCTGTTTGGCACGGTAGTTCATGGCTGCTGCTTCAATTACAACAGAAATATTTCGACCGGTTTTTACAGGAATACGTATTTGTGGAATAGCAATTCCTGCTATTTCGATACTATCGCCAGAATTTCCCAAACGGTCAAATACCTTACCTGTTTCAAAATTTTCTAAGTAGACAGCTAATTGCACTTCTGATGAATCTTTCACGGCACTAGCACCGTATAGACTCATGATGTCGATAATGCCGACTCCTCGAATCTCTAATAAGTGGCGCAGAATTTCCGCAGGTTCACCCCAGAGAGTGACATCGTCTTTTGCATATACATCAACACGGTCATCAGCCACCAATCGGTGTCCTCGTTTAACCAACTCAAGACCAGTCTCACTCTTACCGATACCAGAATCGCCCTGGATAAGCACACCCATACCGTAAATGTCCATCAAGACACCGTGTACACTCGTCCGCTGAGCCAGGCGACTATCCAAGTAAGAAGACAATTCTCCCGATAGACGACTGGTTGCTGTCTTGCTTCGACAGATAGCAATTTGTTTTTCTTTTGCAGCCTTGTACATCTCCTCAGGGATTTCCAAACCACGTGCCACTATGACAACAGGGGTTTCTGGCTGGAACATCTGAGAAAGAACCTGATAGCGGTTATGGGCAGTCATAGCCATCAAATAAGACCATTCCTTCATCCCTATCAACTGGATGCGCTCTGGAGCATAGTAATCAAAATAGCCAGTCATTTCCAATCCTGGTCGGGTAATATCTGCCGTCGTAATTTGCTTTTGCAAGAGCTCTTCCGTACTGTAAGCACACTCAATCCGCAGATTATCGACCAAATCTTTCACATAAACGGTCATTTCTTCCCTCACTTTCAGTTTTATTATATTATACCATAAGCTAGGGGTTGGAGGAAAAACAAGTGGCTGATTTGGTAAAAAGAATGAGTTTCTTTCTTTTTCTCACAAAATTAGCAAAACTTCTACAGATTAAATGCACTTCCCTCCCAGTGCTACATATTTCTAACAAATCTGTTATACTTTATATAGATCAATACTTACTACTAAGGAGAAAATCATGGAACCATTGTTTCTCACACCTGTTATGCACGAAAAAATTTGGGGGGGCAATCGCCTAAGGACCAACTACCACTACGATATTCCTAGTGAAAAGACTGGTGAATGTTGGGCCATCTCTGCCCATCCAAATGGCGTAACAACTGTCTCAAACGGTCAATATAAAGGAAGAGGACTGGATGACCTCTATCAGAATGAAAAACATTTATTTGGCAATCCAACAGATGATGTCTTTCCATTATTAACAAAAATCCTTGATGCAGACGATTGGCTCAGCGTTCAAGTCCATCCCGATGATAGCTATGGCTTGGCTCACGAAGGCGAACTGGGCAAGACAGAATGTTGGTACATTTTGGAAGCCGAAGACGGAGCTGAGATCATTTATGGCCACAATGCCCAATCCAAAGAAGAACTCCGTCAGCAAATCGAAGCTGGAGATTGGGACAAGCTGTTGACCCATGTACCTGTCAAAAAGGGTGATTTCTTCTTTGTACCAAGCGGCACCATGCACGCCATCGGTAAGGGAATCCTGATTTTAGAAACCCAACAATCTAGCGATACAACCTACCGTGTCTATGACTTTGACCGCCGTGACGATGCAGGCAACCTCCGTGAACTACACATTGAAAAATCGATTGATGTACTGACCATCGGACCTGTTGCTAACTCAACACCTGCCCACCTCAAAGCAGGCAATCTTGACTCAACACTTCTGGTTGCCAATCCCTTCTTTACCGTATATAAATGGAATATCCAACAAGAAATCAAAATGGAACAGACAGCTCCTTACCTGCTTGTCAGTGTCATCGAAGGGGAAGGTGCCATCCAAGTCGGTGAAACCAGCTACCCACTTCAAAAAGGAAGCCACTTTATCTTACCAACCGATGTGACAGACTGGACATTTACAGGACAAATGGACATCATCGCCAGCCACACAAACTAAGCATACAAAAAACTTGAGCATTTAAACTCAAGTTTTTTGCATTATTCAAACCAAGACTTATTTATCTTTTCCGCTTCTTTTATCTTACGTGGACCTGTTCCATAGCGTTCCGCATCCCTATCTTCCTTATAGGGTAAAAAATAAGCTGCTGCAATATAGAGAGCAATCAGAAGGAGGAAGGATTTGCCTAAGAGGAGACCTGCAATAAATATCGCGCGTGTTACCCAGGATTCCCAGCCCAATTTATGCGCTATGCCGGCAAGAACCCCAGATACTATCTTCCCCTGCCTTACTTTATACAATTCAATTGACATCTTTTATTCCTTTCACGTAAAAGCCCCCTTGACCTGTTTGTACCTTCAAGAAAAGTAAATCATTGCCAGATTTTTCAAACTGATAGGGACTATTTTTCTTTTTCCGGTTAACCAAGACATGACCTGATTGCGACTCAATCTGCCCCCGAATTCCCTGGCCTTTGCCAGTTTGTAAAGTCAAGGGAGCCTGAGCTAGTTGCACATACAAGTGTTGGGGATAACCACCGCAAGTCGTCAAGCGAATATCCTGTTGTTTTTTATCCCTTGAACTGCGGATAGAAATATCTTCAAATGGTAAGTAATCCAAGCGAGCATCTGCTTGACCAAGTTCTACATCTAGTACTGACATCCATTCCTGAGGTAAGTTGATTGTCAAACGACAGGCCAAACTACTGTGAAAATAAAGCCCCTTTTTTTCAACATAAAGACGAGGAAGCTTATCTTCTGGTGCATCTTGATTGTAGCAAATCTCCACACTAATCTGATTATTTTTAGACTTAGCCAAAGTTAGACGTCCCTCAGATAATTTTAAAAAGAGTGATTCAATCCCTTCAAAACTATAGGATTGTTTCAATTTGGAGGAAGCAAAGACCTTAAAACTTGGCAAGGTAAAATTCAATTTTACTTTTTCTTCCACAAAAAGAAAGTCTGGTTCTTGATTCATTTCCTTAAAACAGGCACGCGCCTCTTCCTTGGTCAAGACACCTTTTTCATATAACTCAATTAAGCGTTCTTCTCTCTTTTGCGTCATAGACTCACCTCAATTCTACTCTAGTATATCACATTTCTCCACAAAAAAATCAGCCCGAAGACTGATTCTAGAAAATCAAGTTTTACCAAGGCAATTGATAGATTTTTTCTGAAAATGGATGAAAATTCTGCTTTGAAACCCCAAAATTTAATTCTATTACTCAACTCTGAGCGTATAAAAATCATCACGCTTGGGAACTGCGTCCACTTGGAGAATTTGGAAATACTTATCTTTTCTACAAGGCTGTGAATTAAATCGCCCGAAAGCTTTTCAATTTCCTTTGCCGAGAATACATCCTTACAATTCTTCCGCCAGCGCTTCGTACTAATTCAATTACACTATCCACATCTTCTTTATGTTCAACATTGTAAGCTAATGTAATTCCTGAAAATCCGTTTCCTTTTGGTGGATTATTTCCATCAATATCTTTTGCTAATTGTTCCAAAGGAAATAGTTCAAACTTTGTTCCCGGAGTATCAAAAAAGCATACCGGCGGATTATTTTCTCTGCAATCAGTCTTATAGCCTAAGCCATCTCTATAAAACTTGATTGACCTTTCCATATCTTTAACACCTAAACAAATACAAGTAATCTTGTTCATCGTTACCTCCTATGAATTCTTATTTGTCATACAATCAATTTACTTGCCAACTTGTAAACTTGTTTTATCTCTTTACTTTCTAATTTCCAGCTATCAAGCTCAATTTTAATCAACTCCGGGAATTTCTTACTAATATCCCTTAAAGCATTTCCAACGGATTTTCTCACATATTCGCTTGCATCTTCTTTTAAGTTGGCAATCCTTTCAATAGCTTCATTCGGATTTTCCTTGAAATATGGTCTACTTGTCCATATTCTTAGTCCCTCCGTAACAGCTCTCCTTGTATTAGGATTATTGTTTTTTAACCATTCATCAATTATTGGAAGTGCTTTTTTATATCCTTTTTTCTTGCAGAATTCATCAAATGCCTTTGCCAATACTTCCTGAACTCTCCAATTATCATCTTTGGAAACTTCATCTCTCATAAATGCTAAAATATCATCTTGTTCTGATAAATATCCAAAAAGAAATACACCGTACATTCTTACTTGATAGGTATCAGATTTATATGCTAAAAATGCCAAACTCTTAGCATATTCATTATCATTAGCTTTATAATCAGTTAAGGCTCTTTTCTCTTCCTCTTTGAAACCATTTTCTATCAAAGAAAACTCTTTTTCTAAACTCGCAATATATTCTTTCAAGTTGCCTCGCCTCCTCACAAAATATCTATTTACCTACACCTCTTTAATCTTCTCATTTATCAATTCAATAAACGCTATCACAGTCGCTCCTATCATCGGGAGCCCATAAGGACTAAATAGGAAACCGATAATCAAACCCGATATGCCTATTCCGACTTCTCCTTGAATGAAAGAAGCTAACGCCCCAAATATGCAGAACATCATAACGATATAAAGTAACGCCGTTCCTATACCAAGTAAGAATGTCAGAAAAGCAGTCAGAATTGATAAGACAAGACTAATCGGGAATTTTTAATATCCATCGCATACACTACCTCCACTACCTCTTTTCTCTTCGGCTTATGTGCTGCTTACAACCATTATTTTAATGGATAATGACTCTAAGCAACACATAAACTATCAGTTTCTTCAGTTTTTAACTTTGGTAGAAGCTTCAAAACCTTTGATTTTACTGAACTATTTGCCTCTGTCATTATTATGACACGAGACCCAACGGTTGGGTCATAGATGGATGAAATAGAAGAATTGGTCGCAACAATCTGAGCCAGCACTTCACTGACTTGGTGGGGCGTGTAGAACTCGCCAGCCTTCTTACCAGATTCCATGGCAAATTGTCCAATCAGATACTCATAGGCATCCCCCAAAACATCTCCACTTTGTAGGGCAACCATGTCCAAGTCCTCAAACAAACGGATAAGAGCCTGTATGTTTTTACTCCGTTCATTGAGGTTGCTTCCCAGTGCTGTATCCGTCAGATCAAGAGTAGAGCTGGCAAAAAGACCTTGAAAATCATCTGAACCATTGGCTACGGCAATACTTCGCTCAAATTGGCTCAGGCTATCCGTCACCTTCTGAACTTCAAACCGCCCCTCGTTCATATCCTTAATCCAAGTTTGGTAGAGATGTTCAGGACGGACAAAATAGCCCAAAACGTCTTGGATCATCTTTTCTAACTCTGTCCCATACTCTTGATGAGCCAGCACATACTCCTTATACCAATTTTCTTCCTTGGTCAAGCCCGATGTGTTGGCAAAAGCCTTTAAGGTCTGGTCACTTAAAAACTTGTAGAACATGAGCCCAAGCATATAATCTTTGTACCGACTAGCATCCATAGAGCCACGGAGTTCATTGGCACCATTCCATAGACGTAATTTAATCTCTTCAGAAGTAATCATGATTTCTCCTTATTCTTTATAACTTACGCCCAGAAATAGCGTAATAGGTTCTATAAAATTATACCACGAGACAGATAAAAATGCCTTATTTATTATGAATAATATACTGATTATTGAAGTTCAATTTTTTCATGCTTCAAAAAAATCTTTCAATCAGCTAACAAACTGAAAATCAGTCGACTAATCCATCGACTGAAAGCTCACAAGCAAAACTTCTTTAGACTTATTATCTTTTGATTACAATAAAATACAAAAAATACGATCTATTTTCACAATTTTTATGTGACAAGAATTAAAACTATCAACTAATCTGTAGGATAGACTCCCACAAAGGAACAATATACCGACCTATCAGTTCATTTCTTGTTATCAGGCAGTAAAATCAGCACTTCATTACTTCCATGTTCATTTTCGGGACAAAAATGTCCTGTTGAATAGCTTGTATAATTGCTATCATAGTACCATCACATAAGAAATGAGGATAGCTGATGACAGCAAAAAAAGAAAATCACTCTGCATCAAACACAAGCATACGAACAAGTAAAGTGAAACCATTACCACTGCAAAAGTTGGACAACAGCAACTTTTACCAACTTAATTCTCGCAGTCTCAAATCATTACAACAAAGTCAAATTCCTTTCAATCAAGATAAGCATTTGACCCTAGCAATAGATACATGGCAAACAGCCTTCAACCAATACCAAAAAGCCATCAATCAAGATAAAGGAAAAGCATTAACAAAAAAGATTCAGGATGCCAATCAACTCCGTAATAGTGACTTTTCTATTTTTAAACGTAGTCTAGCCGCCTTCGAAACGAGTAAACGACAATCTGAAAAAACTGCTTATAGTGAGTTAACAGAAATTGTAAAACCTTTCCGAGACATACATCGACTTGATTATGAAAAAGAAAGTCTAGAACTGGACAAACTATTTAATCGCTTATCCAGTCCAGAAACAATTGAATATATCGAAATCCTTGGTTTAAAAAGATTTTTTGAGAACCTAAAAGAAAGTCAGCAGGAATTTGAAACAGTTTTCTCCCATACCACAGATATTCGTAGCAAAGCTAATCGCTATGATACCTATCAAATCCGTAAAGATCTCCAGTCTGCTTATCTCCGTGTTTTAAAACTCTGTGAAATCTTGATGGAACTCCATGGTCAGTCTCTATACTCCGAACTCATTACACTTTTCAATACTAGTAGACAATATTACATCGAACAACTCTCACACCATTCAAGCAAAGTTGTGAAAAATGATAAAAATATCATTTTACAACTCCCAGAACCGATCCTTCAACCCTAATCCTTTTACTTATTCCTAATCCTTTAGAACAAAAAAAAGGAAACGAAACGTCTCCCAAAATTTGAAAAAACATCGGTAGGGTGACACTCCTACATCTCTTTCAGACCCAAAAGGTGTGGCGGCTGCCTGTTCCGCCCTCGGCGTTTTCCCTAGTTATATCATAACACATTTTTTTGTTCTGCCAGTTTCAAAAAAATCCCAATACCTTATCACAGAAATCCAGCCCTAAGTGAATCTCTTAGGACTGATTTTCTCATTTTAAAACATTTTCACTAAAAGCCCCCTACACTTCCCACATCGGTATTTTTTTAGGTCAATGCGGCGCTTGCGCTGGTAAACTTGTCCACAGGACTGACAGGTATACAGCAGGCTAGGCTTGGCAGTTTGTTCCAGTTTGGGAGCATAGCGCAGGCCGTCCACCGCAGCCAGCAGTTCTTTGAAGTCCCTATCTCCGTGCCGATAGCCTTTCTTCTCAAAGTAGAGATGGTAATGGCAGAGCTCGTGACGGACAATCTTCCGAAAGACTTCTAAGCCTTGCTCCTCCAAGTGCTTGGGATTGAAATCCAAATGCCCATCTCTTGGAAAAAAGCGACCACCTGTTGACCGCAGTCGCCTGTTCCAGACAGCCTGATGTCGAAATTCCTTACCGAAGTCTTGCAAGGAAACTTCTTGCACATACTTATTCAGATCCATTTGGTTTCAAAAGGCTAAGGCCGATACGGTTGCGTTTGATGTCCACTTCAACCAGCCAGACAGTAACGATTTCCCCAACAGCGAGGACTTCGCTAGGATGAGGTAAGGCTTGTTGGCGTCCATTCTTATCCCGTTTGCGTTTGACCATGCGTGAAATGTGAATCAAGCCATCTTCATGGACACCGATGTCCACAAAGGCTCCAAAGTCCACAATATTGCGGACTGTCCCCTGCAATTCCTGACCTACCACCAAGTCCTTAACATCCAAGACATCTTGACGGAGGACTGGTGCTTCAAAGTCATCCCGTAAATCACGACCTGGCTTGAGCAAGTCTGCGATGATGTCCTTCAAGGTTTCCTGACCGACACCGATTTTTTCTGCTGTATCTGCGATTGCCACCTGCTTTAATTTTTCCTGCGCAGCCTCATCTAAGTGGTCAATAGCCAGAAGTTCTAACAGGTTTTCCACAGCCTTGTAAGACTCTGGGTGCACGCCAGTATTGTCCAAAAAGTTAGTCGCATCTGGAATCCGCAAGAAACCAGCTGCCTGCTCAAAGGCCTTGTCACCCAGACGAGGCACCTTTTTAAGCTGCTGACGAGAGGTCAAGGCTCCATTTTCCTCGCGGTACTTGACGATATTCTCCGAAATGGTCTTGTTGAGACCAGCCACGTGAGCTAGAAGGGCAGGACTGGCCGTATTGACATTGACCCCGACCTGGTTGACCACCGTATCGACCACAAAATCCAGACTTTCAGACAGAGCTTTCTGGTTGACATCGTGCTGGTACTGACCAACACCGATCGACTTGGGATCGATTTTGACCAGCTCAGCCAGCGGGTCTTGCAGACGGCGGGCAATGGAAATGGCAGAGCGTTTCTCGACGGGGAGGTCTGGGAACTCGTATCGTGCCAGTTCAGAAGCTGAGTAGACAGAGGCTCCGCTTTCATTGACAATAACGTAAGAAACTTCTGGAAAGTCCTTGAGCAAATCAGCAACGAAAGCTTCAGACTCACGGCTGGCCGTTCCATTTCCGATAGCAATGATTTCCACTTGGTATTGCCCAATCAAGTCTGCCAAGTCTTTCTTGGCCTGGGCAATTTGACGCTGACCAGCCGGCTCAACTGGATAGATGACCTGGGTTGTCAAGAGTTTGCCTGTCTGGTCTACAACCGCCAGCTTAGCCCCTGTCCGGAAGGCAGGGTCAAAACCAAGAACAACCTTGCCTTTGAGGGGAGATACAAGGAGCAGATTTCGTAGGTTTTTAGAGAAGAGTTGGATAGCTCCTTCTTCTGCTTCTTCCGTCAATTCTGTCCGAATCCGACGCTCCATAGCAGGCAGAATTTTCTTCTTGATGGCCTGCTGAATGACATCCTTGATGTAGCTATTGGACTGTGGAAACCGAAGCTCAAAGAAGCGGATCATTTTATCCACATTGTGTTCAAAAGAAACCTTGAGAATGCCTAATTTCTCCCCACGATTGATGGCCAGGGTCTTATAACCCTGCATTTTTGCCACTTTCTCAGAAAAATCATAGTAAATCTGAAAGACTTCTTTCTCGTCTGCTTCTTGATCTTTTAGCTCTGAAGTAAGGCTTGAATTGGTCTGTACTTCATGGTAGACCCAGGCCCGAAGTTTATTGTCTTCTGAGATCGCTTCGACCAAAATATCCACAGCCCCAGCCAAACAAGCCTGAGCCGTATCAAAGCCTTCACAGATAAAAGCAGCAGCCTGCTCTTCCAAGTCAGCCACATTCTGCAAAATCAAGCGAGCCAGCGGGAACAGTCCAGCCTCACGCGCCACCGTTGCCTTGGTCCGACGTTTTTCCTTATAAGGCAGGTAGAGCTCTTCCACATCTGCCAGCTTTTCCGCTTCCTCGATAGCCTGACGGAGCTGGTCTGTTAATTTGCCCTGCTCTTCAATCTTGGCAAGAACTGTTGCCTTACGGTCAGCAAGAGCAGTCAAGGCCTTATCCCGATCGATGATGGATTTGATGACCACCTCGTCCAAGTTCCCTGTCACATCCTTCCGATAACGAGCGATAAAGGGAATAGTGTTGCCTTCAGCTGTCAAAGCCAAAACCGTATCAATCTGTTTTAAACTAACGCCCAATTCCTGAGCAATTTTCAAATATTTTTCTTCCATAGCTACTATTATAGCATGAAAGCGGTACAAGTGACTCAATAGAAAAAGCATGTGAGCTACACATACTTTCACTTTTCTTCTTAAAACTCTGCCAAATCTGGGTCTAGCCACCCTTTGACACCTGCAAGCTTGTCCAACTGGGCTACGGCCTCTGGACTAATGACTAGGTCATCAATATCCAAATTGGCCTTGATATTTTCTGGGCTGGTTGATTTTGGTAATGGTAGAAAGCCCTTATCTAAAGACCAAGCCAATGCTAACTGAGCAACACTACAACCAGCTTCTTTAGCCAAATCGGCTGCTTCTTGGCTTTGGAAAAGTGTCCCTGTACCAAATGGGCTATAGGCCTCCAAAAGAATTCCTTTGGCTTTGCAGTAAGCAACTAATTCTGACTGAGGAGTTCCTGGAGCTAACATAATCTGATTAGCCATCGGGATAATCTCAGCCGTTTCCAGCAAAGCTTCTAGATGGTGTTCCATAAAGTTAGAAACTCCAATTACTTTCACTTTTCCAACACGATAGAGCTCTTCTAATGCCTTCCAAACCTGGGCATTCCGTTTTTTCCATCCAATTGTCTCACGACTAGCCTTTGGATTTGGCCAATGGATCAGTAACAAATCCAGATAATCCACCTGCAATTTCTGCATGGATTCTTCTACTGAAGCAAGGGTATCTTCATAGCCAATCTTATCATTCCAAACCTTAGTTGTTAAAAAAATGTCCTCACGAGCTAGGCCACTATCAGCTATAGCCCGACCCACACTAGCTTCATTGCCATAAATTTGAGCAGTATCAATATGGCGATAACCAGCTTCCAATGCATAAGAAACCGCACCGTACGCCACTTCACCATCAGGTATCTGCCAAGTTCCAAAACCAATTTTAGGAACAGTTACACCATTTGAAAACGTATACCTTGTCATAAAAGACCTCCTATTTCTTCTATCCCCAGTATAAACTAAATTGTCAATCAATACAAAATAATGCGACCTAAAAATAAAAGACACTCGAAAGTGTCTGCTCACATTTATTGTATGCTTACTTTTCAAAATTTATTTTCTTGGATAGTTTATCGATAACAACAGCTCCAACTAATAGAGAAAGCAATTCTCCTGCTGCTGTTGTCAACCAAGTTAGAAAGAATGGTAAATCGTATAAGACTTTTAATTCTAAAGCAATGGTAAACATAGTTGCCGCAAAAAAGAATGAGAAATAAAAGAAAGCCTTGTTAAATAATCCACCGAATAGATAGTCCTTCTTGTATTTTTCAAACAGAATAACTCCCAAGGTAACGAAGATTAATGTCGAGAATCCCCCCACAAAGAGGTCAATCACACCAAAACCAATCAAGTTGGAAATCATGCAGCCAATGGTCACAGCGATAATATACTTACGATTATAAAAAGCCAAGAAATTGAGCATTTCAGACAAACGGAACTGAACAGCCCCGAAGGAAATAGCATTCAATGGCGGCGTCAAGGTAAGAGCGACATAAATCGCCGCAACAAGAGCAATTTCTGCCATATCTCTGGCAGTCCATTTAGATGTATTCATAAAATTCTCCTTTAGCGAAAAAGCTTAAAATATGCTTGGGTAAAGTGAGCAAGCCCCAAGGGTCATTGAATTTGTCAACAACGTTGATTAGTATAGCATATTTTTCCTAAAAATGCTAGACTAGTCCTATGAAAAAACTATTTTATCAACTCATCAATAACGAAGTTATTCTCTATTTGATTGCAGGTGTGGCAGCAACCCTTGTTTATATGATTACCCGTATGGGACTCTTTCTGTTCATCCCATCCATTCTGCTAGTAACTCTTTTAGCCAATGCAGTAGCTATCCTCTTTGCCTTTTGGACAAATGATCGCTTTGTATTTAAGCAAGTAAGGGAAGGCTGGTTCCAACGCCTCATCAAATTCACTACCGCTCGAATTGTCACTCTTGTTTTGGATATGGCTTTAGCCTATATACTCGTAGCTGCCTATCCACAATTGATTGGACAATTTGTACATAACAACATCAACCTGGTCAATGCCATTGCGACACTTTTCTCGCAAGTCTTAGTTATTGTCCTAAACTACGTTTTAAGTAAATTATTTGTATTTAAAGATAAGAAATGAGGTGGGAATTCTCCTACCTCATTTCTCAGAGTTCGTGTCAACATCTCAGCGCAGTGGTTGATTGGCAGATTTGTTCGCGTTTCACACTCCAAATCTGACCTAATCAACTGTGCGGGGGGTGAGAAGACGAACTCTTTTTTCAATTAGATGAGTTCTTTCTCACTCCCATTCTTTATCTATCGCTGTAAATCTTGCCTTGAGCCTATTCAAGATAGAAACAATATCCCCATCTCTGGCATGAAACTCTTCTACCTGCATACTTTGAACCGTAGCATTAATCATTGCACCAATGATGAGTACCTGAGCCATAAAAATGAACCAAAGCATAAACACAAGGAAAATAACGGCTGTAACCATTCTAAAATCTAGCAATTGATTGGCATAATTATCAACATAAATCGAAAATAACTTTCCAATAGAAGTCATCGTCAACAGAACAAACAACGTTCCTGGAAAAACATATCGAACTTTTTTTATCCGAACATTTGGCAAAAAGAAATAAAGCATAACCAAGGCGGCAAACAGAGCCATTAAACCTACTAACTGTGTTTGACTAAGAAGTCCCTTCAGCCAGGCATCTTCAATAGGAACCAGCTTATTAATATAAGAAAAAACTGCCTGCCCGAAAGTCAAAAGCGTAATACTTAAGAGGATAATTACCTGCAGACCAATTCCTAAAAATATGCCAATCAAATGCCCAATAATAAAATCACGGTGTTCATTGATGCCATAAGCCTTATTAAAGGCCTTCTGCAAAATGGTCATACTACGTGACAGGGTCCAAAGAGTGGTCAGAATTGAAATCCCTAACCATGATGACGACGGCTTTGTTAATACAGAAGTGATAAAAGATGAAACCGAAGGATAGAGCTTGTCTGGCACAAATTCAGCTATAACCGATAAAATCATATCCACATCAAATGGATAATAGGGTAGTAAATTCGCAAGAGTTAGAAGAATAGGAAAAATAGAAATTAACAAATAGTAAGCTACTGCAACACTTGTTACATCGCTATCAGCAGAACGATAAAAAGAAAAGAAGGTTGAGCAGAATGTTTTCAAACCTTCAACTATTTTGGTTTTCTTCATTCTCTCCTCCTTCCTCATTCACCTATTATTCACGACCTCTCCGAGAATTAATAGGTCCCTTCTTCACCTTGACTCGTCAAAATGACTGGACCATCCTTAGTAATAACAAACTGATGCTCATATTGGCAAGATAAGCCACCATCAAGTGTTTTGTGAGCCCAACCAGTCTTCATATCCGTATCGATTTCCCAAGTCCCTGTATTAATCATAGGCTCGATAGTCAAAACCATGCCCTCACGCAAACGGAGTCCACGCCCTTTAGTTCCATAGTGAGGAACCATCGGCTCTTCGTGGAAGGTTGGTCCAACGCCGTGCCCCACCAAGTCACGAACAACACCGTAGCCCAAACCTTCTGCATATTCTTGAATGGCTGCACCAATATCACCGATACGATTGCCAACAACGGCTTGCTCGATACCACGATACAAACATTCCTTGGTCACATCCATCAAGTTTTGAACTTCTTCAGAGACCTGACCAACCGCATAAGCCCAGCAGGAATCCGCACAACCACCACGATAGGTCTGGGTGATTTTCTTCATAGCCTTGACATCATTAAAGTTGAGCTTAGAAACATCAATTACCGCTTTGTCTAAGGGCTCACTCAAAACCATATCGACCTTCAGCAAATCACCTTCTTTAAGTTTGTAATGACGCGGAAAGGCATGAGCGACCTCGTCATTTAATCCACAACAAGTTGCATAAGGATAATCCATCAATTCTCCATCAACACCAATTTGGAGTGGCAAAACATTCTTTTCCTTACACGTTTTACGGACATATTCCTCTACTTCCCACATGTCAACGCCTGGCTTGATAATCTCTCGCAAACCAATATGAATACCAGCCAGAACATCTCCAGCACGGTTCATTGCATCAATTTCTCGTTGTGATTTAATGGTAATCATTCATTCTCCTCATACATTTCTAAACTAAATTCAGCCCTCTTCAAGCTAAATTTTAGATAATTTCTTGTTTTATGGCTATAGCGGTCACTTCCACGATACTGCGCAACCTGTACCAAACCAGCTTTTTTCGCCACCATCTGACTGGCCACATTTTCCTCATGAGTGACAATAACCAGCTCCCTCAGACCAAACTCATAAAAAGCTAGATAGACTAAAGTCCGCACTGCTTCCGTCATCAAACCTCTTCTCCAGTAGTCTTTTTTTAGGAAATAGCTGAGCTCCGCAGAAAGTTGACGTTCGTCTACCTTTTCAAAGCAAAGCGCACCAATCATCCTCTCCGAATGCTTATCAACTAAAGCCCAGTTTCCCAATGGTGAACGCATAAATTTTTCAACCATTGTCGAAAAAGCAATATTTCTGTCCTCCAAAGCTGGAAAGATAAAAGGAAGATTTTCAGGATTTGATACAATTTCATAGAAACTTTCCCCATCTTCAAAAGAAAATGGTCGTAAATACAAACGGTCCGTTTCAAAGCAAGCAAACTTCGCTAGTCTTGTCCAAAGTGTCATAGTGTACCCAAGGGGCTGAGAATTACTCCCAGCCCCAGATTGTTTCGTTTTTTTAATCGATTACGTTTTGAGAAAATAGCTCTCAATTAGACTCTCTAATCCTCAATCAATTGAATATCTGCACCTAATTCTGTCAGCTTATCAATAATATTTGAGTAACCACGTAGAATAAACTCAATGTTTGTAATTTCTGTACGCCCTTGAGCCATTAAACCAGCGATAACCATTGCGGCTCCCGCACGCAAATCAGTAGCTTTAACAGATGTCCCAGTCAGTTGATTTGGACCTTCAAAGGCAATATGGTTGTTACGAGTAGAGATTTTTGCTCCAAGATTTGCAAGCTCCTGCACATGACCAACACGTTTTTCATAAATCGTATCAACAATCGTACCAGTACCTTCTGCCTTAAGCAGTAAAGGCGTAATGGGTTGCTGCAAGTCTGTCGCAAAACCTGGATAAGGTGAAGTTTTCACACTTACCGCCTTCAATTTCTCTTGCTTTTCAACAAAAATACTATCTTCAGAAATGGTCATGCGAACACCCATTTCTTCCAACTTAGCGATATAACTCTCTAAGTGTTCATAAAGGACATTATCAATGCGAATACCTTCACCAACAGCAGCAGCAAGGGCAATATAAGTCCCTGCTTCAATACGGTCTGGAATAACTTGATGACGTGTTCCTTTTAGACTGTCTACACCATCAATGGTGATAATATCTGTACCCGCACCACGGATACGTGCCCCCATATTGTTAAGCAAAGTTGCCACATCAATAATTTCAGGTTCACGCGCCGCGTTTTCAATAACTGTACGGCCTTCTGCTTTGACAGCTGCTAAGATAGTATTAATTGTCGCACCGACGCTGACAACATCCATGAAGATATGTGCCCCTTGAATACGCTGACCATTAGTTGCCAAGCGCATATAGTCACCTTCATAGGTTGTCTCAGCCCCCATTGCCGCGAATGCTTTCAAGTGCAAATCAATCGGACGCGGTCCCAAATCACAACCACCTGGCAAACCAACGACAGCTTGACCAAAGCGACCAAGGAGGGATCCGTAAAAATAGTAGGATGCACGCAAGCTATTAATTTTGCCAAACGGCATAGGCATGTCTTTTACACCACGAGGGTCAATCTCAAGCGTCTCACCATCACGCTTGACCGTCGCGCCCATTGTTTTCATAATATCAACTAAGCTATCTACATCCGAGATTGCAGGTACTCCGTCCAGAGTAACAATCCCGTCTGCAAGAATAATGGCCGGAATAAGAGCAACAACTGAGTTTTTTGCACCACTAACGGTAACCGACCCTTTCAGTGTTTTTCCACCATTAATTACAATTTTTCTCATACTAACATTCACTTTCTTAATTTGCCCAAAAAGGCATACGTTTCATTCTATCATAAAGTCTTGGAAAAAGCTAGTTATATAGCAAGCAAAAGGACCGAGCCAATGAACTCAGTCCTTCATATTTATATACTATTAGTGAATCTCTCTTCACCATTTATGAAAAATTCTCTGAATTTGCTCCCTTGCATCCACGAGATACAGCTCCAGCTCTTCCCTCGTTAAATAAGGTACTCGCCCATAGAAGATATGGTCAATGACTTGAGCACCGTTGCTGTTGAAAAGCCATTCTGAAGTCAAGCTTTTCATCGCTTGATCAACGTGTAAAACTTTCTTTTCTAGGATGTGCAAAGACAATTAACGCTTTCATAAACTTCTCACTAAATGGACAACTATTTCATTACAAAACCGCAGTTTTCAAGGCTTCCACCTTGTCCAATTTCTCCCATGGGAGATCAATATCGGTACGTCCCATGTGTCCATAGGCTGCAGTTTGCTTGTAAATCGGACGTTTGAGATCTAACATTTGAATAATTCCCGCTGGGCGCAAATCGAAAATCTGACGAACAGCTGCTTCTAATTTACTCTCAGCCACTGTACTTGTACCAAATGTATCGATGCGAACTGAAACTGGTTGAGCAACACCGATAGCGTAAGCCAATTGAACTTCAGCCTTTTTAGCCAAACCAGCTGCTACGATATTTTTTGCGATATAACGCGCCGCATAAGAGGCAGAACGGTCCACTTTGGTCGCATCCTTACCAGAGAAGGCACCGCCACCATGACGAGAATAACCACCATAGGTATCAACGATAATCTTACGACCTGTCAAACCAGAGTCCCCTTGAGGTCCACCAATAACAAAACGACCAGTTGGGTTGATAAAATAGTTGGTTTGGTCATCCAGATAATGAGCTGGAATGATTTCCTTGATCACACGTTCAATGACATCCTGACGAATTTGCTCCTGGCTAACTTCTGGATCATGCTGGGTCGAAATAACGACTGTATCCACACGAACAGGTTGATTGTCTTCATCGTATTCAACCGTTACCTGTGACTTAGCATCTGGACGGAGATAAGCAATTTCACCAGATTTTCTCAACTCGGCCAAACGACGCACCAATTTGTGACTAAGTGAAATTGGCAACGGCATAAGTTCAGGCGTTTCATCTACTGCAAAACCAAACATGAGCCCCTGGTCACCTGCACCAATCAAATCCAATGGATCTTGACTAGCATCTTGACGAGTTTCCAAAGCTTCATTGACGCCTTGGGCAATATCTGGCGATTGCTCTACAAGTGACGGATGGACCCCAACCGACTCAGCTGAAAAACCATACTCACCTTTTGTATAGCCAATCTCCGCAATCGTATCACGTACCACACGGTTAATATCTACATAGGCAGTGGTTGAAATCTCTCCAAACACATGAACACTACCTGTATAAACAGCCGTCTCTGCCGCTACGTGCGCATCTGGATCCTCTGCTAAAATAGCGTCCAAAATAGCATCTGAAATCTGGTCTGCAATCTTATCCGGATGACCCTCCGAAACAGATTCAGACGTAAACAACTTACGTTCTGACATAAACATGTCCCCCTTAAAATAGAATATATGCTAGAAACCTAGCGGGTTACTAAGGTTACAAAGAACTAGTCGAAGACTAGTTCTTTGCGAAAGACACCTGTCTTGAGCAAAGGAAAATCCTATTTGCGAAAGACTTCTGTCTTGAGCAAGGGAAATCCTATTTGCGAAAGACTTCTGTCTTGAACAAAGGGAAATCCTATTTGCGAAAGACTCCTGTCTTGAGCAAAGGGAAATCCTATTTGCGAAAGACTCCTGCCTTGAGCAAAGGGAAATCCTATTTGCGAAAGACTTCTGTCTTGAGCAAGGGAAAATTTCCAGATACATAACGAGAAAGACAATACCAGACTGTATGAAATCAGCCTTATTTAAAGAAAATGGTGACTGAAGTGTAGTAAAGTTTTTACACTTACTATTCGATGTTACCAGCTTCTTTAATTGTGTTTCAAGTGTTTCTGCAAATATTAACTAGTCTATAAACTACCTTTTCGGGACTTAATAACGTTTCTAGTATAGCATAGATTGACCGACTATCCTAGCATTTTCTTAAAAATAAAGAGGAGGCTGGGCAAAAAGCCCAGGACCACTACTCAGAGTTCGTGTCAACATCTCAGCGCAGTGGTTGATTGGCAGATTTGTTCGTGTTTTACACTGCAAATCTGACCTAATCAACTGTGCGGGGGTGGGAAGACGAACTCTTCAATGAATGGTTGAGTTCGTTCCCACTCCCACTCTTCTACAGAATCATTAGATAAATTCGGCATCTGCAATTGCCTGTTTAACCACCTCTAGAGGCAAATGAACCAACTCACAGCCCTTTTCTTTATACAAGTACTGAGCATAGTCATCCATGCGGTATTGATTGATATAGACAACCCGCTTACAACCAACCTGTAACAATTGCTTGGAGCAGTTGAGACATGGGAAATGGGTCACATAGGCAGTAAAACCTTTTGGAATTCCCCGTTCCGCTCCTTGTAAAATAGCATTGACTTCCGCATGCAAGGTTCTAGCGCAATGACCATCAATCATAAGGCATTCCTGATCCAAACAATGTTCGGTTCCTGAAACAGAACCATTGTAGCCTGTTGCGATAACCTTATTGTCCTTAACCAAAACCGCACCGACCTTGGCTCTCTTACAGGTTGCCCGATTGGCAATCAAAAGCGCCTGAGCCGCAAAATACTCATCCCAAGCTAAACGATTTGTTGACATGATTTCTCCTTTCTCCACTCAATCCACCATCCCATAAATCTCTGCCAAGTCCTGGGCTGTGACAATACCAACAAGATCCTCTGGCGAATGAAGCTTCCCGCTCGCCTGACGACTGACTAGGACGGTTGTGCGCTTACGCCCCTCAAAATAATTAATTACCTGATAAAGATGGGCTGTTATTGGCAGAACAATTACCTGAATACTATCTTCCTCACAAGCTAGTACGTCTTCAAGACTAGCCTCCACCAATTTTTCACGTATAGAGCCCGTTTCCTTGCTTGCCTTGGCCAACCAATTTGTCAATCCCTTGTCAGAAACCAGGCCTTGATAAACCTTGTCAGAAAAAACAGGAAACTTAGAAAAATGCTCTTGCTCCACAATTTCTAAAGCCTTTATCAATTTGTCCTTGGCCTCAAAAATAACCGGCTTAATTTTCTGGGTCTTTTGCAAATAGTCAGCAATGGTAATCGGTTCTTGGTACTGGGCTATCACTTTTTCCAAAACAGTGATCAATTCCTGCGAAGGTTGGGCTACTTCCTTCAAACCTGTTCGTTTCTCATGAACCATGAGATTGCGGAGCTGTCTGGCTACATAGAGTTTATCCCAGTTCGCCTCAACGGGATTATGTCGCGTCAATTCCTTTGCCTTGGTCAACATAGATCCTACATCTGCATATTCCCCATCCGCAACACCGCACACCTTGCGCAAGACCTTATCCAAGTCATTGAATAACTCTAAAAAACGGCTTTCATTCATCTTAATCTACCATTGCTGATTTCAAATAGGCATCTACCATCCGCTCAGTCGCAACTACAGAATCCAAATGGGTCCGTTCATAGGAATGGCTGGACTCGATTCCAGCACCAAGCAGTGCATGCTTAACATCTACACCTGCTCGCATAGCTGCCGAAGCATCGGAACCATAGTACGGATAAATATCCAGCTTGTAAGGAATTCCATCTCTTTCAGCCAAGGCTATCAAGTGCTGACGGAGTTCATAATGGTAGGGACCTGAGCCGTCCTTGACACAGATAGAAACCGTGTACTCATCCGTCTGCTGGTCATCTCCCATTGCCCCCATATCGACTGCCAAATATTCAACCACCTGAGCAGGAATGCTGGAGTTAGCACCGTAGCCGATTTCCTCATTGTTTGAAAAATAGAAATGTGTCGTATAAGGCAGGGTGATTGCCTCTTCCTTATAGACTTTCAAAAGATGAAGCAAGATAGCTGCGGATACCTTATCATCCAAGTGACGACTCTTGATAAAGCCAGTTTCAGTCACAACAGTCCGAGGATCAAATGATATAAAATCTCCGACTTCAATACCCAAGGCCCGCGTCTCGTCCGCATTAGTCACTTTTTCGTCCAAACGAATTTCCATATTGGTCTGATTGCGCTCAGCGGTGCTGGCATCTCGGTAGACATGGACAGAGGTCTGGTGCATGAGAATAGTGCCTGTAAAGGTCTTGCCATTCTTGGCACAATGAATTAAGCAGTTTTCTCCCTCAATAGAAGGGTATCCAAATCCTCCCACCAAATCCATTTTGAGTCGGCCATCTGGCTTGACTGCACGCACCATGGCCCCCAATGTGTCCAGGTGAGCAGTTACCATACGGTGTTCCTGGTCATTTTCCCCAGGAACTGTCACCAAAACACCACCTTTAGCAGTCTTACTAGCAGTATAGCCGAAACTTTCAACCTCTGCCTTGATGTAATTCATAATATCCGTCGTAAAACCAGTTGGCGACGGAGTGTTGGTCAATTTAACAATGTAATCAAGTGTCTTCATGAAAACCTCCTTATTTGAAACTATTATATCACGTTTTAGGTGAATTTTTTGCTATAATGAAGGTATGAAAACCTATCAGAAAATATATCTCCTTTTAAAAGAGAGAGAGGATTATGTCAGCGGAGAAGATTTGGCACAGGAATTGGGTATTTCACGGACATCCATTTGGAAGGCCATTCGCCAGTTAGAAACGCATGGTTTAACTATTGAGGCTGCCCGTAATCGTGGCTATAGATTAGCTGAAGGCGATTTACTCCTACCCGAATTAATCTCTCAGGAGCTTCAACTACCTGTCCATCTGAATATGGATAGCGACTCCACCCAGCTAGATGCCAAGCAAGGTATCGAAGCAGGTCATACTAGTCCTGCCCTATATCTAGCTCCCTATC
The DNA here is from genome assembly GCF_044427425.1 of Streptococcus sp. 2018WUSS126. Lineage (NCBI taxonomy): Bacteria > Bacillati > Bacillota > Bacilli > Lactobacillales > Streptococcaceae > Streptococcus > Streptococcus sp. 2018WUSS126. The sequence continues at coordinate 78,584 of NZ_JAOTGB010000003.1, forward strand.
AGAATAAAGCCAAGGGGCGATTTGGGAGACCCTTTTATGCCTCCAAGTCAGGTGGCATTTATATGTCGCTTCGTCTCTCTCCCAATGTTCCATTTCTAGAATTTAAGCCCTACACCATTTTAGCCGCAGCTGCTGTTGTGAAGGCCATTCAATCTCTTTGCGACTTGGACGTCCAAATCAAGTGGGTCAATGACATCTATCTCGGACACAAAAAGGTCGCTGGCATCCTCACTGAGGCTATCTCTTCTATGGAAAACCAACGGGTAACCGATGTCATTATCGGTGTCGGCATCAATGTCCGCATAGACGATTTCCCTAAGGAATTACAACAATCTGCCGGAAATCTTTTCGAGGAACAACCACCATTTACCCGCAACCAACTCATTACTGCCATCTGGAAAGCCTTCTTAGAAACCGATGAGAAGGAACTAATTGCCCTTTACAAAGAAAAATCACTTGTCGTTGGCCAACAAGTGAGCTTTGTAGAAAATCAAGTTGAATTTAAGGGTACTGCCATCGCTGTTACTGATACAGGAAACCTGGTTATCCAGTTAGATAACGGCAAAGCAAAAATTATCTCCAGCGGAGAAATCAGCCTTACTTCTTGGTCTGCTTCTCCACCAAACGAATAAATTTAGTCACCTTGTAAGCAAAATGAAGATTCCGATAGGCGATAAAGGCGTAGATACCTGCAATCAAGAAATCTCCTGTCAAAATCGATGCATTCATAAAATAAACAGCTAAAATAGTTGTAATGGCTAAAAAAAGAAATTGTGGAAGTTTCATAAAATAGATTATACCAAAAATTCAGTCAACTGGCTGAATTTTTATATGCTTTCTTGATAGGTTTCGATTCTTTTCTAAACAAGAAAACACCAACTAATCAGTCAGTGTTTCTTAAGGAGATATGAAAAATATTTAGGATTGAATATAGTATAAAATATCTATCAAAACTATTCATCAGTCTTAGGGCTGATATTTTTTAATCATTCAAAATCTCTACTGAGTCCGCTAGAAAGCCAAATTCTTCTGGGACTGGACTGGCTTCTTTTTCGATTTCTTGTGTCTTTTGCCCTTTTGCCTTAGCCGAAAATTCAGCACGAATACTTACCCAATCTTCCTGAGCAATAGCTAAAATCTGTGGCGAAAAACCTGCGGCCTTGCTGAGAATATTTCCAAACATGGTATTGAGATTGTCACGCTTCATAGTCTGTTCAGCATTAAGCGGAGAATCAAAGGCTAGAATCGCATGATTTTCATTTGCAGCGACTGGTTGAGAACCAACAAGCAAGGCACGATCTGCTCCTGATAAACTCTCAATAATTTCTCCCCAAGCATTCTGCAAGCGAGTCAAATTTTCACGCGCCAAGGTTGGATTTTCCATAGCTTCCTGCAAAATAGCATGAACCTTGCTGGTATCCAATCGGTACTTCTTCGGAGCCTGCGGCTTGCGTGAAACTGGCTTAACAGCACTTGGTTGACTAGATAATTGACCTAGTTGTTTCTGTAAATCCGCAACTTGTTGTTGCAGACTGGCTACTTGCCCCAGCAAATCAGCTGGCAGCTCTGCCATTGCCCCCGAAGGAGAACTATCTTCAGCCAAACGAATGGTCATCATTTCAGCGTAAATCTTCGGTTGTGGACTGGACTTGATGTCCGCCAAACCCCTGGTCACCAACTCAATCATGGTAAAAATCCGATCCTGAGCCAGTGCTAGATTTTCCGTAAAACCTGTTGTTAAATGCGTATCCTCACCACCCGTCTGCACGATAAGGACATCTCTCAAATAGTGCAAAAGATCTGTCGCAAAACGGCTCATACTCTTTCCTTGGTCAAACAAGGTTTGTAGATGCTGGAGAGCTGTGACACTATCCCCTTGACGCAGACTTGCCACATAGTCATCCAAGGCACGTAAGCTGATAGAACCCGTAATTTCCTCAGCAATTTCCAAGGTCACTTGCTGGTCCTGACTAAGGCTGAGAGCCTGATCCAAAATAGATAGGGCATCCCGCATCCCCCCTTCTGCCCGACGCGCAATGATTGTCAGAGCCTGCTCGTCAAAGATTACCCCTTCCTTGGTCAAAATTGCAGCCAAGTGCTCCTGAATGTCCGTCACCTTGATGGACTTAAATTCAAATCGTTGCACCCTTGACAGAATGGTGGCAGGAATTTTGTGCAATTCCGTCGTTGCTAGAATAAAGACCACATTTTCAGTCGGCTCTTCCAAGGTCTTCAAGAGGGCGTTGAAGGCACCAGTAGACAGCATGTGGACCTCGTCGATGATATAGACCTTATAGGTCGCAAGACTAGGTGCATAGGTCGATTTATCACGAATATCACGAATCTCATCCACACCATTGTTGGAAGCAGCATCAATCTCAATCACATCTTCCAGGCTACCTTCCGTAATAGCCTGACAGATATAACAATCGTTACAAGGCTCGCCTCCAACCTGATTAGGACAGTTCATGGCCTTGGCAAAAATCTTAGCTGCCGATGTCTTACCCGTACCACGAGGACCTGAAAAGAGATAGGCATGACTGATTTTCCCCTGTTCAATGGCCTGTTTGAGTGTGGTCGCAACCACCTCCTGCCCCACCATCTCCCCAAAGGTCTGGCTTCGGTACTTCCTATATAAAGCTTGGTACATTAGCGTTTTTCTCCAAACATAGCAAAATTCCAGTCCGTCTTCTCAACCAAGAGAGCAACGAACTTTTCTAGATAGTCTTGGTCAATCGTATCATAATCAGCTACCAATCTCGAATCCAAGTCCAAAACGCCCAGCAACTGGTCGTTTTTCACCATTGGCACAACGATTTCTGATAGGGCTGTCGCATCGCAGGAAATATAGTTATCATGTAGACGAACATCGTCTACGAGAATAGTCTGGCGCTTAGCTGCAGCCTCACCGCAGACACCCTTTCCAAGTGCAATATGAACACAGGAAACGCCACCCTGAAAAGGCCCCAAAATCAATTCTTGACCATCATATAAGTAAAATCCTGTAAAGACAGAGTTTGGTAGAGCTTGATTGAGCAAAGCAGAAGCATTTGATAGATTGGCTAAAGCATTGGTTTCACCATCAAGAAGAGCTTCCAATTGAGCCAATAATAGTTGATAATTTGAAATTTTTTCTTGTTTTGTCATAGGAACATTATAGCATAGTTAAGCCGACTTTTATAGTCCGAGCGATAAAGAAAAGGCTTGCGCCTATTTCCACATCCAGTACATAATCACTGCATCAATCAATACCCCTATAGCCCAGGCTAGTTGAAAATACTTTTTCTGTGTCTTATGCCGAAAATGGGTTCCACCTGCCCAGGCACCCAGCCCGCCACCAAAATAGGACATGAGTAATAAGGTCTTTTCTGAAATCCGATAGGCGTTCTTTCTTGCCTTTCCTTTATCCATACCATAGGTAATGAATACAACGAAATTCCAAACTACTAGCGCCATACTAACCATCTGTTTGATTGACATACATTCCTCCAATTAAGTCACATTTCTTCTTACTCTAACATAATCCAAAACAGGACACAAGGAAAAACGATTCGGAAATCCGAATCGTTACATTTCTGCCAGTGTATCCTCTAACCATTTGAGCTGGGCACGGTTGCGTTCAATAGCACGTGTCAAAATCAAATAGTGTCCATAATTGTCTTGGATACTTTCCTTGGTTGAGAACAGCTCAACTTTACGACTGTCTAGGTGTTTTAAGTGCTTGGTGACTAGTTCAATTTGACTCTGCAACAAACCAGGAATCCGTGGGTCATCCTTTTCACGGATAAAAAACATCTTGATTGAAAACAAGTCTTTTTGCTGAGGCGTTTCTTCATTTGGAATGGATAGCCATTCGTCTAAAATCTGACGACCAGTAGCCGTCATCGCATACTGCTTTTCCTTTTCATTTCCAGGTACTGCATGACAAGTAATCAATTCTTCCTTGGTCATACGTTTTAATTCTGGATAGACTTGGCTATGGGCAACCTGCCAAAATTCGCCTAAATCACGTTGAACATAGTCGGTAATCTGTTTGCCAGTTACCATCTGACCGCTAGCACCCATAATCCCTAATATGATATGAGGTAATATTCTTTGCTTGGGCATCTTAACCACGCTCTCTTAATATACTCTCCACCTTGGTGTTAATCAAGTCGATGGCTACAACGTTGCTGACGCCTTCAGGAATGACGATATCTGCATAGCGCTTGGTTGGCTCGATAAACTGGTGATACATTGGTTTCACCACCGAGGTGTACTGCTCAATGATACTATCTAAGCTACGGCCACGCTCTTCCATGTCTCTCTTAATGCGGCGAATGATACGAATATCGTCATCAGTATCAACGAATATCTTAATATCCATTAAATCCCGCAACCGTTTGTCTTCCAATACTAAAATACCTTCCACAATAAATACATCCTGTGGTTCCTGACGATAGGTCTTCTCTGAACGTGTGTGCTGAGTGTAATCATAAATCGGAATATCCACTGAACGTCCTGCTAATAGCTCACTGATATGGTAAATCATCAAATCCGTATCAAAAGCCAGTGGATGGTCATAATTGGTCAGTATCCGTTCTTCAAAGGTCAGGTGGGACTGATTCTTATAATAAGAATCGTGTTCAATCATAGATATACGAGCATTTGGGAAATTATCCAGAATGGCACGTGACACACTTGTCTTGCCACCCCCAGATCCGCCGGTTACGCCAATAATAATGGGTTTCTGAGTCATCATCATCTCCTTCTATTTTCAATACTATTTTACCATGAAACATGGTATAATGAAAAGGATAACACAAAAGAAATGAGAATTTATGCTTAATTTTGGTATTGTTGGCACCTCAGACATCTCTCATCGTTTTATAGAGGCGGCCCATTTAAGTGGACATTATCAGCTACAGGCTGTTTTCTCCCGTAAACTAGAAACTGCTGCTGCCTTTTCAGAGCAGTATGAAGGAGTCGATTTATACACAGAATGGGTAAAATTTCTTTCTGCTCCCATTGATGTTGTCTATATTGCCAGTCCAAATGCCCTGCACTTTGAACAGGCAAAAGCGGTTCTAGCTGCTGGTAAACATGCTATTGTTGAGAAACCCATGGTTTCTACACCTCAGGAATTAGGACAATTGCGTCGCGTTGCCCAAGAAAATAATGTTTTCCTCTTTGAGGCTACTCGAAACTATCACGAGCAAGCTCAAACCATTATCCGTGAATTTTTGACGGATAAAACGATTTTAGGTGGTTCATTTGGGTATGCCAAGTATTCTTCTAAGATGCCTGAATTGTTGGCTGGGCAAATACCAAATATCTTTTCAACTGATTTTTCCGGTGGTGCTCTCATGGATCTAGGTGTCTATACGCTCTACGCCGCTATCGGTATTTTGGGAACTCCCAGAACGGCCCGCTATGTAGCGCAACAGCTACCTTCTAGTATTGACTTAAATGGTTCGGGACAACTCATTTATGACAACTATATCGTCCACATTCAGGCAGGAAAAAATATTACGAGCAATCTAGCAAGCGAAATCTATACAAATGATGGAACACTAACACTCAACGCATGTCAGCATATCAGCTCTGCTATTTTCACAAAACATGACGGAGAGCAAATTGTTTTACCAATCCAAGCGGCCCAGCACCCTATGCTCGAAGAAGCGCTAGAAATTGCACAGGCAATCAAGCAACAAAACCGCGAGCTTGTGGACCAGTGGTTGGCTGTGGCAGAAAGCGTCCATCAAACACTTTACACCATGCGTCAAGACGCAGGAATAATCTTTAAGGCGGATAACAATGAAATCTAAATTTCCCTCCAGCTGGACGGACCAGCTTACCCTACTTGGCTTTGAGGACTTTACTCCTATCCAAGTCCAGGCCTTTGAGCCTATTGCAAACGGCAAGTCCCTTCTAGCTATCAGCCCAACAGGCACAGGAAAAACCCTTGCCTACCTCTGGCCTAGCCTATTAGCCCTAACTCCTAAAAAAGCCCAACAATTGCTCATCCTCGCACCAAATACAGAGCTGGCTGGCCAAATATTTGAGGTTTGTAAGACTTGGTCGGAGACAATTGGGCTGACTGCTCAACTATTCTTATCTGGTTCCAGTCAAAAACGCCAGATTGAGCGACTAAAAAAAGGACCAGAAATCCTGATTGGAACACCTGGTCGTATTTTCGAGTTGATTAAATTGAAAAAAATCAAGATGATGAATATTAACACCATCATCCTAGATGAATTTGATCAGCTATTCTCCGATTCTCAATATCAGTTTGTCGAAAAGATTATCAACTACGTACCTCGTGACCACCAGTTAATCTACATGAGTGCAACAGCTAAATTTGACCGTCAAAAAATTGCTGAAGACATTGAAAGCATTGATTTATCTGAGCAGAAATTGGATAATATCCAGCATTGCTATATGATGGTAGATAAGCGTGAACGTTTGGAAACTCTACGTAAGTTTGCCAATATCCCTGATTTTCGTGCTCTTGCGTTTTTTAACAGCCTATCAGACCTTGGTGCAAGCGAAGATAAACTACTCTATAATGGTGTGAATGCAGTTTCATTGGCTTCGGATGTCAACGTAAAATTCCGCAAGGTCATCATCGAACGTTTCAAAAATCACGAACTCAATCTTCTACTTGCTACAGATATGGTCGCACGTGGTATTGATATTGATAACTTAGAATGTGTCCTCAACTTTGAAGTTCCTTTTGACCAAGAAGCCTACACTCATCGTTCTGGACGTACTGGACGCATGGGCAAGGAGGGACTTGTCATTACCCTAGTATCTAGTCCTAGCGAATTAAAACAATTGAAAAAGTATGCCTCCGTCCAAGAAGTCATTCTCAAAAATCAAGAGCTCTACAAAATATAATGAACAATATACAAAAGGCTTAGAACCAGTGTTTCTACTAACATGATTCTAAGCCTTTTATCATTCTTACCGGGCTGGACCAGATAATTCTTGTGAATAATAGATTAATTGAGGATTGAGAGGACTGGCGAGTAAGTCTGTTACAGTAACCATATTGTAGCCCTCACCTGTTAAGTATTGCAATACAGACTCGAGGCTATCAACTGTTGACTGATGAATATCATGCATTAGGATAATACTTCCTGGACAAGTCTGTTCTTTTATTTCTTTCAAAATGGCTTGGGGATTGCGACTCTTCCAATCTTTAGAATCGACCGACCAATAAATCGATGGAAGTCCCATCTGATTGACAACAGCCTGGTTAACCGAACCATACGGAGGGCGAACCATTGTTGGTACAATACCTGTAGCTTCAGCAATAGCTGCCTGTGTATCTTGAATTTCTCTCTGTACTTGCTCCCCAGAAATAGTGACTAGATTAGGATGATTCCACGTATGGTTAGCGATGACGTGCCCTTCCGCTACCATTCTACGGAGAATAGCTTCATTCCCAGCTACAGCCTTACCAACAACAAAGAAAGTTGCTTTGGCATTATATTTTTTCAGTAAATCTAAAACTACCGGTGTCGTATTCGGATTTGGTCCATCATCAAAGGTTAGAGCTACCTGTCTCAAATGTTTCTTATCCACAACTTGTGCAGCCATATACTCATCATAGCCAACCTTATCAGCATCTACTAGGTAATCACTCTTCACTACTGGGTACAAATCTGAAATTGGTAGAACCAACTGGTTGATGCCGTAACCATCTGGTAATTGTAAGGTTAATTGGCTGTCTCCATAACTAAAGGAGATAGCATTTAAGTCTAGTGTTTCAAACTTTTTGACAATCGCTTCTACATCAGTCTTTTCCATACCTTGAGCAAATAAGGCGTCTCTTAGATGATCAACAATAATACTTGCTGCAGAGGATAAATTAGGTAATAAATCTTCCAGGGTAAACAATTCATTGTCCTGCGTCAACAACACACGCTCAGACGGGAGTTTATCCTGCTTTTTAATTTGCAAGTTGTCTACTTTATAGTGCTCCGCTTGAATTTCACGAGCTGTTACATTTTTAAAATTCGTTTTTCCCTCTATTGACGAAACAAAGACCAGTTTTTGAATTTTTCCTGCTGGTTTTTTATGACCAAAGCGTCTTTGAACATAAGAAATCATTCGACTTTCTACAGGTCCTAAGACTTGACCTGCATCATCTGTAGGTAAGGCAGCCACAACATGGGTCGTATCAATATTTCCCTCTTGAATTTTGCCCTTGCCTTTAGCGAGGATGGTTTGTTGTTTTTCCTCGATAAACTGACTAACTTGTCTTTCTTGAAGTTCTGCAAATAACCATAAAGCCAAACTTACCATCATTCCGAGCAAGGCGATGTTGATTCCCAACCAAAAACTAACTTTTTTCATCTCCAACCTCCCATTCAAAACATATATAAACTATGCTAAATCATTTAAAAGCTCTTGTCAAGACAGTTCTATAAAAACTCATAAAAAGATTAGGTAATACTCTTCGAAAATCAAAATTATCCGTTGTCAACTTGCCTTGATGAACTCCAGTTCTATCTTCGGCTTCGTTTCCTAGGCTACTTTTGATTTTCATTGAGTATAAATAATTGATTTGCTTCCTAATGCTCTCCCTCCTGCCATTTTCTGATTTTTTTGAAAAGAAAAAGACTGCCTAGGCAATCTTTTCTAAATTAATCTGCACGAATAACTTCCACACGGTAGCCATCTGGATCTGTCACAAAATAATAACGACCTGGACTTCCTGGCAAGCCTTTTATATCTGTCGTTGGATAGCCCAATGCTTTGTGTTTCGCATTGTCCCCTTCTAAATCATCTGAAGAAAGAGCTAGATGCGAGAAACCGTCGCCTACGATATAGGGACCATGATTGTAGTTATAGGTCAATTCAATCTCAAAGTCATCTCCTTCAAGTGCTAAGTAAACCAAGGTAAACTTGTGCTCTGGATAATCCTTGCGACGGGTTTCCTTAAATCCAAATGCTTCTTCATAAAATTTTTGAGATGCTTCTAAGTTTTCAACACGCAAACATGCATGTAGCATTTTTTTACTTGCCATAATAAACTCCTCCTACCTTTTAATACCACCAGTATACCATATTCTCTATGAAAAATCCGATATTCAAAACTAAAAAAGCCTGAGCGAACTCAGGCCTTAAATGAATTATGCTTCCAAGTAGTACTCTTTCACAATATTCAAGTTTTCATCCAATTCGAATACAAGTGGTGGGAAGTTTGGAATTTCCACATCCATGATTTCGTCATCAGACAATTGTTTGATGTGTTTTACAAGGGCACGGATTGAGTTACCGTGTGCACCTACGAATACGTTTTTACCGTCTTTCAATGCTGGAGCAATTTTATCTTCCCAGAATGGAAGGGCACGCTCAAGCGTTACTTTCAAGTTTTCTGCATCTGGAATAACTGAATCATCAAGGTGTGCATAGCGACGGTCAGTGTGTGCTGAATGCTCATGATCTTTAGCCATTTCTGGTGGCAAAGTATCATAAGAACGACGCCAGATGTGAACTTGCTCATCACCAAATTCAGCAGCTGCTTCAGCTTTGTTCAAGCCAGTCAAACCACCGTAGTGACGTTCGTTCAAACGCCATGATTTTTCAACTGGTACCCACAATTGATCTGCAGCTTCAAGAGCCAAGTTTGTAGTCTTGATAGCACGTTTCAATACAGATGTGAAAGCAAGGTCAAATTCGATACCTGCTTCTTTGATCAATTTACCTGCATCGATTGCTTGTTGTGTACCTTTTTCAGACAAATCAACATCAGCCCAACCAGTGAAAAGGTTAGCTTTGTTCCATTCAGACTCACCATGGCGAGCAAAAACCAATTTTACCATTTATGGATTCTCCTTTAAATTTTGAGGTTCCCCTCTTATACTTCTCTATTTTACACGAAAAGATAAAAAAATGCCAGCCTTTCCACAATCTGTGTACGCTTTCATTACTCTTTCATGTAAATTCAGTCTCTAGACCTATCTTTCTTCTTAGAAAAAAGACAAAATAATGGTATAATAGTAAGGCTGAACACGACAGTTCAAAACGATACCACTATAGGAGTTATCATGAAAAAAGTAGCTATCGTGTCTGCCTATCGTTCTGCCATCGGCAGTTTCGGAGGTAGTCTGAAAGATATTGAAATCGCTGATTTAGGGGCGCAAGTCCTCGAAACAGCCTTAGCTAATAAAAACATCCCTGCAGATAGCGTTGATGAAGTTATCTTCGGAAATGTTCTTTCAGCAGGACAAGGACAAAATATTGCACGTCAAATTGCTATTCGTGCAGGCATTCCTCAGACAGCCTCTGCCTATGCAGTCAATAAAGTCTGTGGTTCTGGTCTCAAATCAGTCCTTCTTGCCACACAATCAATCCTTCTCGGTGACAATGATGTAGTTGTGGCTGGAGGCATTGAAATCATGAGCCAGGCACCTTATCTATCCAAAACTAGCCGGTTCGGTAGTAAATTAGGGCATATTAGTCTGGAAGATTCCATGTTAACAGATGGTTTGACAGATGCCTTCAACGACTATCACATGGGCATTACTGCAGAAAATGTTGCTGAACGCTATCAAGTCAGTCGCGCAGAGCAAGATGCTTTTGCACACAGTAGCCAAGAGAAGGCTGCAAAAGCTATTGCTGAGGGAAGATTTGTTGACGAAATTGTTCCTATTAGACTAAAAAATCGGAAAGGTGAAACTATTTTTGCCACAGATGAGTATCCTCGTCTGACGCCAATTGAAAAATTGGCAACACTCCGTCCAGCTTTCAAAAAAGATGGAACCGTCACCGCAGCCAATGCTTCTGGCATCAACGACGGCTGTGCTGTCTTGGTACTCATGTCTGATGAAAAAGCCAGTGAGCTAAATATCCAGCCACTCGCCTATATTGAGGCCTATGCAACAAGCGGTTTAGATCCTGCCTATATGGGGTTAAGTCCTATAACAGCTAGTCAAAAAGCCCTTGAAAAAATCGACAAATCCGTCGAAGATATTGACTTATTTGAACTCAACGAAGCTTTCGCAGCCCAATCAATTCCAGTTGTCAAACAACTCGGCATTAATCCTGCAAAAGTCAATGTCAATGGTGGTGCTATCGCCCTTGGACATCCAATCGGAGCTAGTGGTAGTCGAATCCTAGTCACTCTGATTCACGAATTAATCAAGCAAGAAAAAGAGCTTGGTCTTTGCTCACTTTGTATCGGAGGCGGTCAAGGTATCTCCCTAATCGTTTCCAATGCGCAAACAAGTTAACCTATCATTTGTACACAAAGGATATATTATGAACATCGGTATTGATAAAATCGGATTTGTGGCACCCGATTATGTTTTAGATTTGGCTGATTTAGCCCAAGCCCGCAATGTGGACCCAAATAAATTTAAGATTGGTCTTCTTCAGTCTGAAATGGCTGTAGCTCCTGTAACTCAAGATATTATCAGTCTTGGGGCAAAGGCTGCCGAAGCCATTCTGACAGAAGAAGATAAACAAACTATTGACATGGTTATTGTCGGTACAGAATCTAGCGTAGATCAAAGTAAGGCAGCTGCCGTCACCATTCATGGATTACTCGGTATTCAGCCCTTCGCTCGCTCCATCGAGATGAAGGAGGCTTGTTACGGTGCAACGGCTGGACTAAGTCTTGCCAAAAGCCATATCGCTCAATTCCCAGAATCAAAAGTCCTAGTCATTGCTAGTGATATTGCAAAGTATGGAGTCGCTTCTGGCGGTGAACCTACCCAAGGTGCTGGTGCAGTTGCCATGTTGGTAACCGCAAACCCACGAATTTTGGTCCTCAACAATGATAATGTCTGCCAGACACGTGACATCTACGACTTCTGGCGTCCTAACTACGACAAATATCCACGTGTTGATGGTAAATTTTCAACTGAACAGTACACCGATTGCTTGACAACAACTTTTGACTACTATCAACAAAAAACAGGCAAAACCCTCAACGATTTTGCTGCCATGTGCTTACACATTCCTTTCTCCAAGCAAGGTCTTAAAGGATTACAAGCTATCACTCAGGACGCAGAAACATTGGAACGTTTGACAGAGCGTTTCCAAGAAGCAATCGTCTATAATAAGGTTGTCGGCAACATCTACACTGGCTCTATCTTCCTCTCACTCCTTTCCCTTTTGGAAAATAGCAGAGCTTTAGAGACAGGGGATCAAATCCTCTTTTATAGCTATGGTAGCGGCGCTGTCTGTGAAATTTTCAGCGGTCAACTCGTTGAAGGTTATCGCGACCACTTACAAGAAAATCGTTTAGAACAACTCAATCAGCGTACAAAACTCAGCGTTAAGGAATACGAACAAGTCTTCTTTGAAGAAATTACCCTTGATGAAACTGGTTCATCCCTTGACCTACCAGAAGACCAAAGTCCCTTTGCCCTTATCAAAGTGGACAATCACAAACGTATCTATCGTAAATAGAAGCCAAAACGGCGCCCTTTGGCTCTCACCAAGGGGCGCTTTCCTATAGAAAGAGGAAACTATGTCAACTTTTTCCGGATTTTATAAAAAATCACGCCAAGAGCGCATTGATATTCTCCGTCAGAATCGTTCCCTATCCGAAGATAGCTTAGACGTTCTATACAAAGACGAAAACCTGCCAGAAGCAATTGCGGGAAAGATGGCAGAAAATCATCTAGGAACGTTTTCCTTACCTTTTTCTGTACTTCCAGAACTTCTAGTGGATGGACAAACTTATTCTGTACCGATGGTTACTGAAGAACCTTCTGTGGTTGCAGCTGCGTCTTTCGGAGCCAAAATCATCGCTAAATCTGGCGGTTTTACAACGACTATTCATAACCGTATCATGATTGGACAAGTTGCGCTCTACGATATTTCGGACCATAGCAGAGCGACACAGGCGATTCTTGACCAGAAGGAGAGTATTTTAGAAACTGCCAATCAAGCACACCCTTCCATTGTCAAACGAGGGGGCGGTGCAAGAGAATTGACTGTTGAGAGTAAGGATGAGTTTTTGATTGTCTATCTTCAAGTTGATGTACAAGAAGCCATGGGAGCCAATATCCTCAATAACATGTTAGAAGCTGTTAAGGATGATTTAGAAGAGCTCAGCAAGGGACAGGCTTTGATGGGAATCCTCTCCAACTATGCAACGGAGTCACTGGTCACCGCCCAATGCCGTATTGCTATCTCTAGTCTGGCTACCAGCTCTGCCATTGCTCAAGAAACTGCTCAAAAAATAGCCCTGGCAGGCAAACTGGCACAAGTGGACCCTTATCGTGCTGCGACACATAACAAAGGGATTTTTAATGGTATAGATGCTGTCGTTATCGCTACAGGAAATGACTGGCGGGCAGTCGAAGCCGGGGCCCATGCTTATGCCAGCCGTGATGGACAATACAATGGGCTTTCTACTTGGTCCATTGATGGCGAGTACTTGGTCGGCTCCATCACCCTACCTCTTCCGATTGCCTCCGTCGGTGGCTCTATCGGGCTCAATCCAAAGGTAGCAGTCGCTTTTGACCTTCTCCAACAACCAAAGGCACGCCAATTAGCTTCTATCATCGCTTCTGTCGGTCTCTGTCAGAACTTTGCTGCCCTGCGCGCTCTTGTTACTTCAGGGATTCAGGCTGGTCACATGAAGCTTCAGGCAAAATCCTTAGCGCTACTTGCTGGTGCCGAGGAGCATGAAGTAGACCAACTAGCCCAACTCCTGCGGAAAGAAAAGCACAGCAACCTAGAAACTGCTCAAAACTTATTAGCAAAAATGAGAGAACATTAAAAAGAGGGACTCCCTCTTTTTTAATTTATTATTTGCTCCATACGGAACTTTTGCGATTTCATTCCTTGGCGTTCATAAAAACAGACAGCTCCTGCATTGTCAGCCCATACATCCAAGGTAAGATTATGGCAACCCTGCTCCTTGGCATAGGAAAGAGCAAATTCATAAAGTTGCTCGCCAATTTTTTGACCACGCGCCGAATTGGCTACACACAAATCATCAATAAACAAGGTTTTAACTGGTTCTAAAACATCGCCTGTTGCGGTAGATAATTCACAAAAAAGATGCCCAACCACTTGTCCCTCTAGCTCAAATACAAAAATAGGCTTATCTGGATTTTCCAAAAGTGCTACTAATTCAGCCTCAGAAAATTTTTGACCTGCACTTTTAAAAATATCTGGTCGTGCCTGGTAATGCACCTGTAAAATATCTTGAAGCAATTCATTTAAAACTGGAATATCAGATTGTCTAGCTTTACGGATTGTCATAAAAAATCTTCCCTTTTTTATTTTTTCTATTATAACACATGTTTATTTTTTAACAAAATAGGTCTACAGACCGATGAAGAATCTGAAAATTCGAGTATACTATAGGTGTATCCTAAAATTTTTCATAAATCTCCTAAAAAATCAGCTGGCCAAGGCTGGTTTTTTTGTTGTCTTAAAACGAGAATGTGTACTGTAGAAAACTACTAATACTCTTCGAAAATCAAAATTATCCGTTGTCAAGAGCCTTGATGAGTGAAAAGCTCCAGTGGAGGTTTTCAGCCTGTTACCTTGAAATAAGAAAGTAACAGAGTTCTATCTTCGGCTTCGTTTCCTAGGCTACTGTTGATTTTCATTGAGTATAAAGCTTCTCCCTCTTTGACGCAAAATGTTTTTGCTTCATTTCCAACCTCCCAGAGTCACTTCCCTGACTCTTTGACGCAAAATGTTTTTGCTTCATTTCCAACCTCCCAGAGTCACTTCCCTGACTCTGGGAGCCCCAAAACACAGAAAAAGCCCGTCTAACAAGCTAGAAAACTTGATATGACGGGCTTTTTTCACGTTATTCCTCACTCTTTTATTTCTAGGCGAGGGATAAAACAGTCTATCCCCAGTTTTGCTCTCCCATTTTCAAGCAAAAGATAAAAAGGTCCACTGGACCTTTTTATTATTTTACAGCGTCTTTAAGAGCTTTACCAGCTTTGAATGCTGGAACTTTTGAAGCTGCGATTTCGATTTCTTTACCAGTTTGTGGGTTGCGACCTTTGCGTGCTGAACGCTCACGAACTTCAAAGTTACCGAAACCGATCAATTGTACTTTTTCACCAGCTGCAAGGTAGTCTGCTACTGCTCCGAATACTGCATCAACAGCTGCTGCTGAGTCTTTTTTAGTCAATGAAGTTGCTTCTGCAACTTTTGCAATCAAATCTTGTTTATTAGCCATTTGCTAAGTCCTCCAATAATTTTCTGAGTTATTACTCACTTCTATATAGTACCGAATTTTAGGCGTTTGGTCAAGTTTTTAATGCTATTTTACTGTCTTTTTCTGTAGATATCAACAATGAATTGGTCGTTGTACAAATCAATCGTATTCGCCTTTCCATACAGACCAAATTTGTTCTTCAGTTCTGTCAGTTGAACCTGTACTTGCGCTTGTTCTGAGTCTATTTTTACAAAGGCAGGTAGTTTATAATTTTTTTGTAAATAGGCTAATACCTCTGCTTTCGGCAAGGATAAACTTCCAGCTGATATTTCTATTATCCGTAACAAAATACTGCCATCTTCCATTTTGCTAGGTTGAAAATAAATATAGAGTGGGATAGTCACACCAAAAATCTGATAGCTGCCTTCAAAAACAACTTGCTGACTCGTTACGAATAATTGATAGGAAAACTCTTCCGTCTGATAATCTTTTAGATAGTTAGTGAGGGTTTGGTTGAGCTGTTCCCTATTAGTGGAGAAGGTTCCAACCTTGGTATCTTCTGTACTAGTCTGAACGAGCTTTGTTAAATCCTCTCTATCTGTTTGAATCCGTGTATAGAGGACTATTCCGCAACCAATCAACAAAGCCAACTGGGCTAAAAATAGCCATTTCCAAATATTAAGGTTCCCAGCTTTCCGTGGTCTCATTCATTCTCTCCAATATCGCTTTTTTCATAATCTCATATCCAGTATTATTGGGATGGAAACTGTCTTCCTCATACAGTAAATTATTGGTAATTTGGCTACCATTTTGACTAATACCAGCCTCCCCTTCCAATCCTTTATAGAGCAAATCATTGATCGGAACAAAATAGACATGTTGATATTTTTCAGTTATCTGTTCTGTCATAGTATTCCAATTATCAACAATTGTCTGCATCTCTGTCAATTCAGGAAAATTGAGGTAGAGTGGATTGTAAATCCCGACAACATAGATGGGAAGATTTGGATTATTCTTACGCGCTGTCTTAATAATTGTATCCAATCGTTTTCCGTAATCTTTTGCGGGCTTATCAAAAGTTGAAACTTTGAGATTGGCAATGTTTTTAATAATAGCCTTGCGCAAATCGTTGCCACCAACTGTCAGAGTTAACAGATCTGCTGTTTTTAAGTAGCTTATCAGCTCTCCATCTTCCTTCATTCGCTTAAGAATCTGATTACTGGTATTTCCAGAAACTCCGAAATTTTTATAATCTACTTCATAACCATAATCGTTAGTTAGAGATTGAGCCAACAAGGGAACAAAGCCCCCCTGTCCAGTTGTATCTCCAACACCTTCTGTCAAAGAATCACCAAGTGCCACATATCGAAAACTGATTTTTTCTGATACGGTAAGCTCTTGTCTGGAGATGCGTGATGAGGCAACAGGAATGAGTTGATGAAATAGAAAAATCGACCCTAAAATTGCCAGAAAAAAGAAAACAAAGCCTTGAATCAACTTCCTGTTATTCATAACGAATCAAAATAGCCCAGGCATCCTCACCGGTATGAGTTTGAATAATGGAGCCTGTCTCTAAGACAGAAATTTCTTTTGAGACGTACTCTTGTAATTGACTCTTCATTTCATTTGCAAAATCTGCCGTTCCTGAATAGGAAATGCCAATCTCAGCTACTTTTTTATCTGCTAGAGTTGCCGTGAACTCTTCCAGCCATTTTTTAAAGGTCTTATTGCCTCGTCCCTTGACAATCGGAGTCAGCTGATGGTCTTTCATTTCCATGATGACACGGATATTGAGTAGGCTACTCAACATCCCTTGAACACGTCCAATACGACCACCCTTGACTAGATTTTCTAGGGTTGATACACCAATGTATAATTCCGTTTTTTCTCTGACTGCTTCAATAGCTGCAAGGATCTCTTCTTTGCTGGCACCAGCTTGTGCCATGCGTGCTGCTTCTACAACTTGGAATTTTTCAGCCTGATCTGTAAAGCTTGAATCAAGTATTGTCACCTCAGCACCAGAAAGGGTTGCTCCTTGTCTAGCAGCTTCTACTGTCCCTGACAAGGCATGCGACAAGAGAATGGCAATAATCTGACTGCCGTCTTTAGCCAATTCAGCAAAAGTTTCCGCAAAGAGTCCTACTGGGGGCTGACTTGTTTTTGGCAAGTTTTTTGACCCACGCATGAGCTCCAAGAATTCTCCTTCTTTTAAATCGTTGTCAGAGTATACGACTCCGTCAACCATTACAGATAATGGAACAACTGTTATATTCAATTCTTCGACCAAACTGGGTTCGATAGTCGTACTTGAATCCGTAACAATCTTAATCTTTGACATATTTCATCCTACAATTCTCTTCAATTTTGCCATCTATTATAACAAATTTTGACCAAAAAATAAACTTTGGACATAAGCAAAAAGGCTAGTCGCCTAACCTTTTTCTACTAATTCTTTTGCTTGATTACGGGCTGCATCTGTGATTTTGTCACCGGCTAACATCTTGGCAATTTCCTCAATACGCTCTTCTTTGGTCAAGAGACGGACACGAGAAACGGTCGAATGTTCGTCGGATATTTTCTCAATAAAGAACTGATAATCTGCAATAGCAATGACTTGTGGTAGATGAGAAATCGCCAATACTTGCCCATATTGTCCGATTTTATAAATTTTCTGGGCAATTGCCTGGGCCACACGTCCAGACACCCCTGTATCCACCTCATCAAAGACAATGGAAGTTTTACCTTCTTTACGGGCAAAGGCTGACTTAATGGCCAACATCAACCGAGACAGTTCTCCTCCAGAAGCCACCTTAACCAGAGGCTTGAAGTCTTCACCTGGGTTGGTGGAGATGTAAAATTCTACTGTTTCATTTCCTTCTCGATTAAATTTTCCTTTAATAAATCGAACTTGGAAACGAGCTTTCTCCATATACAAGTCTTGCAATTCTTGGCGAATAATATCTTCTAAAACAACAGCCAATTCATGGCGTGATTCGCTGAGCTGACCTGCTCGTTCAACCAATTCTTTCTCTAAGTTCTTAAGCTGAACTTCCAAATCATCACCAGATAAATCATTGCCTGTCAATAGATTGTATTCTTCACTGATTTTACTAAAATAGTCCAAAACATCATCGACAGTTCCACCATATTTCTTCGTAATGGTATTGAGCAAATCCAGACGACTTTCCAATTGCAAGAGACGATTGCCGTCAAAATCTAGATTATCGACCACATCGCTGAGACGCTTGGTCACATCTTCAACGACATAATAAGCTTCTGTCAGGCTAGAAGAGAGCTGTTTGTAGTCTGAATCAAATTCTTCCAGACTTTGCAAGTCACTCATAGCTGAGCGTAGGTTGTTCAAGCTTGAAAAATCTTCATTGTCTAACAGTGCATAGGCATTGGTCAGTGTATCTGCAATTTGTTTGTGGTTGAGCAGTTTATCGCGTTCCTGATTGAGTTGAATATCTTCACCAGACTTCAAATCCGCTGCTTCGATTTCAGCAATTTGGTATTCCAACATCTCAATCCGCGCCTTGTGTTCTTGCTCATTTTTTTGCTTTTCAAGAACTCGTTTGCGAAGACTACGATAGGCATCAAAGGTTGTCTGATAACGGTCTTTAAGACTCCAAAATTCATCTTCTCCGAAACTGTCCAAAAGACGGATATGGTGCTGGGATTTCATCAATTCTTCCTGGTCATGTTGACCATGAATATCTACTAAATATTGCCCAATCTGTTTCAAGACAGATAAATTGACCATTTGTCCATTGACACGGCTGACCGAACGGCCATTTTGTAGGATTTCACGGCGGATAATGAGTTCGTCAGCTACTTCAATCCCCTGTTCAAGCAAAATCTGCTCGAGAGCTCTGCTATTTTCAAAGGAAAAAAGCCCTTCAATCTCAGCCTTGGCGGCCCCGTGTCTGATAACATCTGTCGTCGCACGCGCCCCTAACATCAGGTTCATGGCATCAATGATAATGGATTTACCTGCACCTGTTTCACCAGATAGGATGGTCATCCCGTTTTCAAAATTCAGTGATACCTGCTCAATAATGGCGAAGTTTTTAATGGACACTTCTAGTAACATGGCTACCACCCTCTAACCGTCTGTTCGATTTGCGAAATAATACCTTCGTTTGTAACAATGAGCAGAATACTGTCATCATCAGCAATCACTGAAAAAACATGTTCTTGAAATTGTTCCAAAATCTGGCGTTTTACCACAGCAGAACTTCCGGGTACCAGACGGAGATTAATCATTTTATCCATCACTGAGACTTCAAAAACATTCTGCGATTTTACCTTAACAAGACCTGCCTTTGGTAAACCGTAAATATATCCCTTATCCGCTGATGGAACCTTAATAATGCCAAGTTCCTTGATATCACGTGAAACCGTTGCTTGTGTCGCATTGACACCCATTGCTTCTAGACGTTCAACAATTTCTTCCTGTGTATCAATAGGAAATCGGACTACCAAATCTTTAATGACTTCTAATCGTTCTCGTTTATTCATCCTTTTTAAATTCCTCATGTGCTTGATAGACTGTAGTTGTTATGACCTCTTTATCAATCTGGTTTGGTTGTGTTGATTTTTCTAAGTGCGCTAAAAATTCGATATTGCCATGACCGCCTTGAACAGGGGAAAAGCCAAGGGCTTTGACTGAGAAGCCTGTTTCCACGGCCATTTTTGTCACTTCTTCCAATACTTTCAAGTGAACGGATTTATCTTTGACAATGCCATTTTTCCCAATCTGTTCACGTCCAGCTTCGAATTGGGGTTTGACAAGGGCAACAACCTGGCCGCCCTCCGCTAAAATACGATGGAGTGCTGGTAAAATCAGACTCAATGAGATAAAGCTGACGTCAATGGACGCAAAACTTGGTTGACCAAGTTCGAAATCTCCCAACTCAGCATAGCGGAAATTGTACTGTTCCATGCTGATCACACGCTCATCCTGACGTAATTTCCAAGCGAGTTGATTGGTCCCTACATCCACAGCATAGACCTGCTTGGCACCAGCCTGCAACATAACATCCGTAAATCCACCTGTTGATGCCCCAATATCAATCGTTGTTTGCCCCTCAACTGATAATTGGAAAACCTGTAAGGCTTTCTCCAATTTGAGACCACCACGGCTGACATACTTGAGTTTTTCTCCCTTGAGTTTGAGTTCAATTCCCTCATCAATTTTCTCGCCGGGTTTGTCATAGCGTTCGCCATTGATGACCGACACAACCAGTCCCGCCATAACACCGCGCTTGGCCTGCTCCCGCGTCTCGAAAAGCCCCTGTTTATAAGCTAGTACATCTACTCTTTCCTTAGCCATTGATTCGTAAACTTTCTATGATTTCTTTGATTTTTTCTGTTGAAAATGGGACTTGTTTAGCCACTTGATCTAGCTCGTTGATTGCTTGATTCAAGCTATCTTCTAGAAAGACTTTTGAGGCCTCCAAGCCCATCAGAGCAGGGTAGGTAGACTTCTCTGCCATTACATCTTTTTGGGGAGTTTTTCCGATTTCCTCAAAAGTGGCTGTCACATCCAAAATATCATCCCGAACTTGAAAGGCTAGACCAACTAATTGACCTGCTTGTCGCAAATGGTTGATTACCGCATTCGATTGTCCTGCAATCAAACCTGCTGCTACAAAGGGAAAGGTCAATAATTTCCCTGTCTTATTGGCATGAATGGCTTGTAATTGCTCTAAGGTCAAATCCTTCCCTTCGCCTGCCATATCCAATACTTGACCAGCAACCATTCCAAAGGTCCCAGATGCCTGGGAAAGCTCTCTCACGAGAGCAAGGATGGTCTCAGCTAGTAAATCAACTTGGGCTAGGAAACCAAATGGATCTAGAAAGAGACTGTCCCCTGCTAAAATAGCTGTTGCTTCATCGTAAACCTTGTGGTTGGTCAAGCGACCACGACGGTAATCATCATTATCCATAGCAGGCAGGTCATCGTGAATCAAACTTCCCGTATGGATCAGCTCGACACAGGCTGCCACTTGGTAATGAGCTTGTTTTAATTCCACTCCAAAGGACTCTAAGATGGTCAATAAAAGCAAGGGACGGATTCGTTTCCCGCCAGCCTGTAGCGAATAAAGAACCGATTGGTTGAGGCGTTCTGCTACCTGAGGTTGGTAAAAGTCTGCCATGGCTTCCTCAAGTCGCTGCAATTTACTGGCAACCATTAGTCCATCTCCGCTTCACTGCCATCCGCCTGCATGACCTTGACCAAGGTCTTTTCAGCTTCTGCTAGTGTCTTTTGTAGGTCTTTCGATAGGACCATTCCTTTTTGAAACTCGGCAAGTGCTTCTTCCAAAGCCACATCGCCTCGCTCCAATTTGGTTACGATTCCTTCTAATTCAGCTAAGTTTTCTTCAAATGTTTTCGTCTGTTTGGACATGTTTTACCTCCACATCAAGTTGACCATCCTTCATCTGGATGGTTAGGTTTTCACCCATCTGTACATTTTCTACACTATCAATCACCCGACCATCTTGACGAATCATGGCGTAGCCACGGGCCACGATGCGACTGGTATCCAGCATAGTCAAGGCCTCAATCAGCTTATCCGCCTTGGCCATCTTATTATCATAGATATTGGCCATGTTGCTCTTCAAGAGTCGTTCCTGCTGGACAATTCTCTCTTGGAAACTCTCTACTTTACGACCTGGATGCACACCTTGTAATCGTTGCTGTAGTAGAAGACTAGCCTGTTTCTGCTGGCTGTAGAGTTCTTTCATCCGTGTCTGCAATTGATTGGTCAAGCGGTCTAATTTTTGTAAATAACCATCATACAGGCGTTCAGGCTGGCGGAACATGACTGACTGGCTAATTTTTTCAAGCTGACCTCTCAGGAATTTCAAACGATTTGTCATGGCCTGATAGGCTCTATTTTCCTGCTGATTGAGGTAGCCCAGTAAGTCTGCCTTGGTCACAGGTGTGGCTAATTCTGCGGCAGCTGTTGGGGTAGCAGCTCGTTTATCTGCTACAAAATCAGCCAAGGTTGTATCGGTTTCATGCCCAACACTTGAGATAATAGGAATTCTGGATTCAAAAATTGCCCGAACCACAATTTCCTCATTGAATGCCCAAAGGTCTTCGATAGAACCACCACCACGACCGACGATGAGAACATCTAAGTCATCCCGTTCATTGGCTCTTTGAATATTGGCAACAACCTCCTGAGCAGCACCATCTCCTTGCACCTTGGTCGGATAGAGAATAATTTCTACCCCTGGAAAACGTCGGCTAACGGTTGTAATAATATCCTGAATAACAGCTCCACTCGGACTGGTAATGACACCGATTTTCTTGGTAAACCGAGGGAGGGTCTGTTTGAATTCTTCTTTAAATAAACCTTCCTGGGTCAGAGCTTGTTTGAGCTGTTCAAACTTGATAGCCAAGGCTCCAATACCATCTGGCTCAGCTTTTTCAATGACAATGGAATAAGAACCATTTGGTTCATAGAGCTGAATGCGCCCGATGACATTGATTTTCATTCCCTCTTCAAGCTCAAAGCCCAGATTCTTATAGACGCCTGCCCACATGGTCGCTTGGATGACCGCCTTGTCATCCTTGAGCGAAAAATATTGATGGCTAGGGCGTTTACGGAAGTTGGACACTTGACCTGTCAAATACACCTTTTCCAAATACGGATCGCGGTCAAACTTTAATTTTAAATACTTAGTTAGATGACTAACCGATAAATATTCAACCATGTCCACTCCTTCTATATTGTATCCCTACTATTATACCAAATTTTGCACTTTTATACAGAACTAGGCCTATTATTTCCGATAGCTTTCCTGTGTTTTTTTCAACAATTTGCTATATAATAGTTTGTAAGAATATAAGAACTTGGATTCACAGTCTAATGCGTAAAAACACTTTACTTGTGAATACGGGTTCTAAGAATCATTATACAGATTCTAAGGAGATTTATATGAAAATTGATGATTTACGAAAAAGTTCTAATATTGAGGACCGCAGGGGACAATCCAGTTCTAACTCATCTTTCTCGTCTGGTTCATCTGGCGGGAATGTCCTATTGGGACTACTCTTTTCACGACTTGGTTGGAAAGGAAAACTACTTGTTCTTGTCCTTTTATTAGCCTTCGGAGGCATGTCAAATCTTGGCGGGCTGCTTTCCCCATCAACAGGGACTAATCCTTACCAATCGAGTCAAGTCACAACGACTGGTACAGATGTGTCTGATGCAGATGCTGAATTCATGAGTAAGGTTTTAGGATCGACAGAAGATTTTTGGGCCCAAGAATTTAAAGCCAATGGTTTAACCTACAATGCACCGACTATGGTTTTCTATACTAACCAGACCCAAACCGGATGTGGAGTTGGTTCCGCCCAAGCCGGTCCATTCTATTGCTCTGCTGACCGCAAGATTTATATTGATACTTCTTTCTACCAAGAATTATCTAGCAAGTATAAGGCTGCTGGTGACTTTGCCATGGCTTATGTCATCGCTCATGAAGTTGGTCACCATGTTCAAAATGAATTAGAAGTTCTTGGGGCTTACCATCAAAAACGGGCTCAACTATCCGATAAGGAAGGCAATGCGCTAAATGTTCGCCTAGAATTGCAAGCTGACTATTATGCAGGAGCCTGGGCCAAATATGTTGATGGACAAGGCATCTTGGATGCTGGTGATATTGACGAAGCTATGAATGCTGCCCATGCAGTTGGTGACGATACTCTTCAACAGGAAGCCTACGGCCGTACCGTTCCAGACAGTTTTACCCACGGTACTTCTGAGCAAAGGAAAAAATGGTTTAATCTCGGTTATACCTATGGTGACCTTGCTCACGCCGATACATTCTCCGTAGAGAAACCGTAAACATCCATAGCCTCTCGTAGCAATAAAGAAACTCTTGCAACATACACTTTTGCAAGAGTTTCTTTATAATATACAACTGACAGAAGCCAATTTATACATATGGTACCACTTTTAAATATGAAAACTGAATCATGTAAACTTACTCATCAACTCTAATTAGAGCGGTATCCTAGTTTCAAACAATATCACTATTATTATTTAGCAAACTTTAATTACTTCCAGTTATCTCTGATGCAGACTGCACAGTTCCGTTTGGAATAATCACTGTTTTCAACAAGTTATTTTCCTCGTGAATACGTCTGTATAAGATAACCATGTAGACTGAGAATAAGATGAGAAAACTATATGTTGCATGACACAATAAAGCTAAACCGATTAATTCTGGTATAATATTTAGGAAATAGTTAGGATGCTTTACAACACGAAACAACCAATGATCAACAAAACGGTGATCCTTTACCAACATGAGCTTAACTGTCCAAATATCACCTAACAATCGTGTTACCCAAAATAACATTCCCATTGAAAACAGCAAGAATAGCAAACCTAAGCTACTAAGCGTATCAAACTTGGTGTGTCGCACTACTGCTTCAACCAAACATGATAAATAAAATAGAATATGTACAACTGTTAATAATTTAGTATTTTGAACACCAAATTCTGAACCGCCGTTTTTCAAAATCCGTTTTTCGTTTTTAATTGAAATCTTCAAAAAATAGATTCTTACTAAAAAAATACAAATAACCAAAAAAACAATCATAAATCCCTCCTGTGTTTTAACAGATTTTATCAAACACATTCATTATACAAAGTTAGACTGTCGCCATTCTATGCCTCTCCTGTTTTTTTCCTATTTTCCATTTGAGACTACAACAAAAGAGACCTGTTTTCAAAAATGGATGAAATCATGTCTCTTTTATAGTCTTTTAGTTTACTTTTAGTACTCGCTCCAAAGGTTTGGGGAACCTTTGGAGGTTGGAGATAGGGCGAAGCAAGTTCGCTTCAATAGCTGCAGACAGCTTGTACAGTCGAGTGACTATGCAAGGTTGGAGATAGCACTTGCGGAGCAAGTCACCCCTGCAGAGTACAGCAAAGCGAATTCAAACAATCCAGTGGAGTGTTTGAAGTTGGAAATAAGGAAACGGAGTTTCCTCTTACGTCGAAGTAATAAAAGAAAAACTAAATGTCTATATTATAATTTTACCTATATCAATTCATTACTATTCGCTGTAATTTGTGATTGCAAATGAATCATAAAACGCATAGTTTGTGTATCAGAAGCATAAAAAGTGTACGGAAAGCCGTGTTTTTCTAATATTTTCTGTACAATAAACAAACCAATCCCTGTGCCACCATCTTTCTTATCACGGCTGTAGTCTGGTCGATAGAATGGACGAAAGACTTGATCCAATTCCTCGTCACTTAAAACACGTTCAACCTGATTTTCGATTATTAATTGATTTTGGCGCAGTATTACACGAATAATAGCTTCTTTACATGAGTACCGAAAGGCATTATCTAAAATATTCTTAATAGCTTTTAAAAAATAAACAGGATTTCCTTCAATGAGAACCGGTGATAGTTCTACTTCAAATTGATAGCCCTTAACCTCTGCCAAACTCTGATAACTTGTTAAAGAGGAATCAATCAACTGATCTAATCGGATTTGTTCTCTGCTTTCCTTTAAAGCCATATCAAGATTTGTCGCTTCTAAAATAGAATGAACTAGCTCAGATTGCTCCTGCAAGATTTCCTTGCATTTTTTTAAATATGTATCATGGTCCTTAAATGGCCCCACATTATAAATCATGCCTTCGACTAACCCCAACATACTAGCTATTGGAGTTTTTAATTCGTGTGATGTGATGCGGAGGAAATCAGACTTCTCTTTCTCACGTGCCATAGCACGTTCATTTTCCGTTCTTAATTCATCGATACTTGACAATAACTTGCTATACAGGCTGTTAATATCCTGAGCCAATGCTGTTATTTCATCTGTTCCTACAACAGCACAACTGATTCCGGATTCTAACGATTGCATCCGTCTTGTTGTTTCTGAAATTCTTGCTATTCTACGAGTGGACAGCCTACTGTAAACAAAAGCTACCGAAACTGCCAGAACAATAATCAACAGCAATATGAATGGATAAAAAGTTACCAATGTTTGACTGACATCAGATAACGAGTGGAATCCATAATTAAATAACAGATAATATGTAACTCCTTCTGCAGATGTTATCTCGGCTCCCCAAGAGCCAATTTCATCAAAATCCCCATTTTCTAAATACTCGTTCTCATGCTTTTTAGCCATTTCATCATTGGGGTCTGGATAAATAATTTCTCTATCACTCGAAAAAAGACTAATAATAATATTCGGAGTTTTTCTGTCGAAATCATCAATCTCAGATATAATCTTAGCTTCTGGCATCCCATCCAATTGTTTAGCCACAGTCATATAATCGTGTCTCAATTCCTGTTTCTTAACTTGATTATAATATATAGGCATGGCATAATACAATAACCCTAACAATGTTACAGAGATGATAGAAATCATCACAGCAACAACTATGAAATTTTTTCTAGCAATCCCCATATCAAGTATCCTCTATTTGATAACCACGACCAACTACTGTCTTCAAAGGAAGTGACGGCAATTTTTTACGTATATTCTTGATATGATTATCTAAGACACGACTATCCAATTCCGTATATCCCCATATTCCCATCATCAAGTTATCACGACTAACAATTTTCCCACGTCGTTTAGCTAAATATAGTAAAACTTCATATTCTTTTTTCGTCAATTGAACTTCTTCTTCTTCCATATAAACTGCCCCGCTAGTTGGTTGAATAAGAATTGTTCCTATCTCAATGCTATCTGTATCTCCTTTTCCTCTCAAAATATTCTCAATCCGTTTTACCAATATAGTTGGTGAAAATGGTTTAACAACATAATCACTTATAATCTGATTAAAACTAATAAGCTGTGTATATTCGTCACCCATGGCTGTCAGCATCAAAATTGGAATCTGAGAAGTTTTGCGAATTTCCTTCAGTACTTCCAAACCTGTCATAGACGGAATCATGATATCTAAAACAATTAAATCGAATTGTTCTTCTTGAAACCTTTCTAAAGCAACCTTTCCATCAAAAACAGATTCTACCTGATAACCATGTTCTTTTAAAAACTCACAAACAACTTGACTAATAACTATGTCATCCTCGACAACCAAGATCCTTGACATTTTTATACCTCCTCGTAAAGTTCTATTATAAAATATTATTATACTTCAATTATATACCGATTCGTACAATGGTGCAACTCTATCATAGATAAATAGAGCACCATGTTCTGCTATTTCAGCTTTCTTTTGACTTCTTTTGTTTAAAACAGATAAAAAACAGATGAAACCAAGGACATATATAGATTGGTTTGATAAACTGAACTAAACAAAAACGAAAGGAGCTATCCCATTATGTGGAGTCCAAAAAAATTAACCGTATTAAAATGGTTTGATATTCTCATTCTAACAATTATTTTATTTGGAGATGGAATCATCAACTCTACTCTCCAATACATAGCCTTACAAAATCAAACTACAACTCTTCAAGAAAATTTGACATTTTCACCAATGGATAATTATAAGGCTTTGGCTCTACAGTTAGTTTGGCTCACAATAGCCATCTTCTATCTATTACTCCGAAATTTTGATTTCTCAATTTGGAAAAAACATATTTTTATTACTCCTTGGGTTCCATTACAAGCTGTGGCTTTATTCATTTTTTCTGCATTATGCTTGGATATCTATCATCTAGTATCCTATCAGTTTCTAGCTTCCAACACTCCATCCATGTTTCAACTATTTCCTAACATTGATTTATCACTGATTTTGTACTCATTGTTGAACGGATTTTATGAAGAAATTTTCTTCCTTAACCTGTGCTTACTGGTTAACCCTAAATATGCAAAATGGGCATTTTTATATTCATTAATTATTCGATGCAGTTTCCATACCTATCAAGGTTTAATTAGTGCACTCGGTTTAGGCTTAATTCTAGGAACTATTTTCTATCTACTTTATCAAAAAATAAAACCTAAAAATTTATTACCATTTTTCCTAGCACATGCTGTGGCTGATGTTATCGGTTTAACTATTCTATCATATATTCTATACTAGTTATCTAACAGATAATTTGAACACAAGCTATCCTCATATCACTAAAGACTGAGTGGATCCCTACTAGTCATGACCACCCGTGAAAACGGGTGGTTTATTTTGTGTAATTTAGAGAAAAGGGTGCCAAAAAACGCATAAAATCATGTTGCTAAGAACGTTGATTTTATGCGTTTTACTATATGACCTATCTCAATATTTTTATTGAAATTTATGTTTATGCCCAACTATACTTCTCAGAATCAATGTCCATATCTCATCTCAGCCTAGTATAGATTGACAGATTTATTCTACATTCCCAGTTCAGCCTCTGCAGCTATTGCGAATGGCTCATTTTATATTCAATCTCCAAAGATTTCCTAAAACTTGGATCTGTACGGAGGGTAAAACAATTCAATCACTATTATAGGCATAATCTCTACTCTATTAACCATATGTATATACAAGTAGAAATTACACGACCAACATTTACTTCGATTCTTGCTTACGTTTTGTACGATAAAGTACCTGAGCTCCTACAAGAAGAGAGAGGGCAGTTAACGTATAGATTGGAGAATCAGCTTGTCCAGTAGATGGAAGGGTACGTGATTTCTCGTTTGAACGATTCACACTAGATACTTTCTCCATATTTTCAGAAAGACGTGATTTCTGATTCATAGCAAGCTCTACCTGATTTGCCACCGTTTCGGCATTCACTTTATCTTTGATAGTAGAAATTGGAGCAGAGTTATCCGAATCTTTAATAGTCTTAGAAGAATCTGGAGTATCACTATTTTCTGCTTTACCAATCTCTTCAGTTGACTCTGGTTTCATTGGGCGAGACAAATCTGGGGTATCCATTACTTTTGGAATATCCAATTTTTGTGTACCTGCTGAACTGTCTGTATCTTCGATAGGCTTAGGTGATTCTGGTTTAACACTGTTTTCTGTTTTACCAATTTCTTCAGTTGAATCTGGCTTCATTGGAAGAGTGGGATTTGGAATAATAATATTGTCCGTTGCTTTCGGAATTGTTGAGTCTGGTTTATTTGCTGAATCATCGATTGTTTTTTCGATAGGCTTAGGTGATTCTGTCTCAACATTAATTTCCGTTTTTTCGGTCTCTTCAGGTGTTTCTGGCTTCATTGGAAGAGTGGAATTTGGAATAATAATATTGTCCGTTGTTTTCGGAGTTGTTGAGTCTGGTTTATTTGCTGAATCATCGGTTGAGTTTTCGATAGACTTAGGTGATTCTGTCTCAACATTATTACCTGGTTTTCCGGTCTCTTTAGGTAACTCTGGTTGCATTGGAAGAGTTGAGTCTGGAACATTTGGTTCTGTCTGTTTAGGTATTTCAGGTGTCACCATAGGTGTCATATTTTCTACTTTTGATATACCTGTTGACTTGTCTACCACCTTATCTGTATCTTTTGGCTCACTAGAAACAGGAACCAAAACTTTCTTAGTTTCATGGTTAAGAGTTATTTTGGAAGAATACTTTTTCTCTTTGTTTTTATCATTAATGGTATGACTAATTTCTGTACTTACAAGTTTTTGAGAGTTTCTGTTTTTCTTACCTTTATATTTTAACTGATAAGTTAAAGAAATTGGTTTGTTAGTTTGATAAGCCTCGATTAAATCAGCTTTATTAAGATCCAAGGTAATAGTTGTTTTCGAGCTAGAAAACAATGATGTGAGCCAAAAAGAAGAAGGAGAAGGAGTTGTAAGCTTTGCTTTCGGATGACTTAATTCTCCTATAATTTCAGCGTCATTTTCTATAGTATCTACCAATGTCACTTTAGTCAATACATCTTTAAATTTTTCTGCAACATTCTCGTCAATATTTAAAAACTCGCCCTTATCCCCAGACATTTTTTTCAAGTAGTCATCAAATTTATTCTTTTGTTCATCATTCTTTGTCACATCAACAGCGTAGAAATGAATCCCTTTCTCAGTAGCAATCTTTGCTTCTGCCTGAGCAGAGAGGTTATGATTGTAAAAGACATTTTTTCGACCGTAGAAAATGTAATCAACGAGGGAATTTGCAAACAAATCAATTGCTTTTTCAGAGGTATTTGTCAAACCAAGCTTTTTACCGATGTAACTGAGAGTATTCGTAGGTAACTTAGCCTTATCTAATTCTGTTTTTAAATTGTGCTTTATTTTTTGAACAATTTGATCTCTAAATGTCAACGGCTCTAGCTTACGCTCATAAAAGCTACGGAAATGGTAGCCTTCACCAATTTGTTTATCATAATTGAAGTTCTTTTCTCCTAACTTCGAACTATCTACATCAGCTAAATCAATATAGTCTAACGGATTTTTTACAAATGCTCCAAGAATTTTAGTTAATCCTGCTACAGTAGATACCCCATCTAAAGCCTTATTGAAACGGGTAATACCAATCTTATCCAAGAAGTTTATTAAACTCTGTGCATCATCCAACAAGTTTGCTCTGCGGACAGTCACATCAAATGTAAATGGCCAAGGCAATAGAGGGTTAGTATGCACCACTTTATCTTCATTGATTGTCTTATACTTAGTTTCTGTTTTCGCAGCATCCGTCAAATCATAACTAAATGTAGACTCCCCTTGTGACAGAAGTACAATATGTTTGCGTTTCCCTGATTTCTCGCTTTCTAAAATGCGACGTGCTTCGTGGATTGCTCCCTGCATATCTACGCCCCAATTGTAATTTTGTTCAGCATTGGAAAAGAGGTTATCTATTGTATCTTTCACATTGGTCTTATTAACTTCTTTAGATTCAGACAACTTGCGATTAAAACCGATTACACGCACAGAGTTACGAGAATTATGATCATTGGTTGGGTCAGTCATCTTTTCGACAAGCTTTATAATGTTATCTTTAGCTGTTTTTTTAGCCTCTTCATCCATTTTTTTAGATGTATCCACCAAGACAACTATTTCTGCACCCTTATCAATTTCTTTCGGCACAATTTGAGTTGTTACTGTGACAACTCCATCTTGCCCTACTTCTGCTGTTCGAGAAACTGTAAAAAGCTCTTTAGGAGTTTTATCCACTGTACTAGATACTGTTTCATTTGGTTTTTCAACATTAGTAGAATAGTCATCTACTTCCTTCTCCACATACTGAACGGCTGGTTCTTCTTTTTCTGTTGCTTTTCCTTCAGAAGAACTAGTGTTTTCAGCAACTTGCCCCGTTGGCTCTGAAGCGTTTTCATTCGTTAATGCCTCAGGAGAAGCAGATTCTGCATTCGATTTTGGTAAGTCCGAAGTAGAAGAGGACTCAGCCACCTCTCCTTCCTTGTTTTCATTATCTTGGACAACTTTAGAGTCTTCAACGACGGCAGTAGCCATAATCGGAGAAGTGCTATCTGTCTCCGCAGTTTTTTCCAAAGTAGGTGTTTCTGCATATACTGTCACAGTATTTTGGGGATAGAGCGCTCCCGATAAAGCTACCCCCGCTCCCAGCGAAACAAGTCCAATTGATAGCTTCCGCAAAGTGAATTTTGGATGATTCATTATGATTCCTTCTCCTTGTTCTCTATAAATTTAGAATGTATTTTCGCCCTTCTTTAGGTATTTTCAAAAAAGGAAGTATGGATGTCAATGGTAAATAACTTTAGTATCATTTTGTTCAAGAAGCGTAGAGCTTTTGGGAAAAGAATAGGCACCTTGTGTATTCATAAGGTGCCTAAGTCCTTCTGTTAACTGCTTACTTCACCTATCAAGTCAAGCAAGCATGATTACAACTCAAAGTTCCTATTTATCATTAACAATGACCATATCACAAAATGTGCGAGTCTATTACTACACAATCCATTCTACCATATAATTTAAAAACAGAATTTGTTTTTTCTCTATCGTTTGTTTATGTTTATTCTATTCAAAAAATGATAATTGGTCTTTGAGTCTGTTATCACACACATTTATACAAGTGATAAATATTGCAATGAGTCCTCAAACTCTACTTTCACCTCTATAAGCAAATAATTCATTGAAAGAAAAATTTTAACTCTTTTAATTTAAAGCTACACAATGCCTCTCATCTGTCGCAAATGAAATTTTGAGAGAGCTTTGTCATCGCCTTTTACTCACTTTCTGTTATCTTTTTCTTGCCAATAAATAGAGCAAATAAGAATAATACGATTGATAACATTATATTGGCAACTAAGCTCGTTTTTTCACCGGTCTTAGGCAGGCTTCGAACTTGGGTATTCTCACCACTATCATGTGAGTTAGTTCTCACAGATACATTTTCTTTTATACCTTCGTCTCTTACAGTACGAGCCATTTTCTCTTGCTTAGTAGGCATATCTTTTTTCGAATCATCAAAAATAGAAACCGTTTCTTCTTTTGATGTCTCTGCATTTTGCTCTACTTTTTTGTCAGTCAGCGTTTGGCGCACAGGTGGCAAAATAGTTTGTTCAAGTGTGTCTGATTGTTCGATATTTTTGGTAATTTCTTTGCTAGGTTGCTCTTCCTTCTCGTCCTTTTTATCTGGTTTATTAATGCGGTGACCATTTCCTTTTTGAACCGTTACGACTTCCCAAGCTACCTGTTCACCTTCTTTATCAAACGCTCTAAACGATAAGGTTTCTCCATTTTTTAAAACACGACTACCCAAATCAAATTCGAATCGACCTGTTGAATCAGTTGAAGTTTTACCAATTATCTCCTCGCCATTCTGAGTTGATACTAATTCAATCATTACATCTGGAGCTGTTTTGCCACTGATGTAACCATGATCTGTAGTGACTTTTTCTACTTGAAATGGCAAATCCGTCACGTCTTCATCTTCCAAATATTGCCCTACAACTTCTTCCTTACTAGCGATGATATTATTTGTAACCGGGTCAATGATTTCAAAGCGAATTCTCTCACCTTTCTCAAAAGGCAATTGTAAATCTTGAATTTGGAAGCCAAAAAATCCTAATTCGTCCACTTGAACTGGAGGATACTGTTTTCCTTTGATTGACGAAACCATGCGAACGTAGGCATTAAGATGTATCGTTCGACCGACAATATAATCTTTTTTATTATGCAGTTTAGGTACAATGATAGGATCTTCATCTGTCGCTTCATCCATATCTGCATCTTGTAAATAAGTTGCTAAAGATGCCATAACAGATTTATCCAATAATATACTTGAACCATCAACTGTATCAAGATGGACAGATATCAGATCCTCTTGTTGATTGTGAGTCAATCTGTAGTACTTATCCTCTGATTGTAGGGCAGGCAAAGCAATTTTATAGTGACCTGTCTCATCAGCAATGGCTTCCATGATAAACTCTGAAGTATCAGCATTGTATAGATGTACACGACCTAAAGGAAATGTAGTGCCTTCCAAAACTGAAGTCGCACTTGATAAAGGTTTTACTGTCATTTGTGAAGATACTTTTTCTTTTACCAATGGTTTTACAATAGTATTAGTAATCACCGGCTGACCATCTTCTGATACAAAAGATAAAACCAATCTATCATCTGCTTTAAATTTTGAACCTGCTAAACTCTCGGAAAAAGTAACCTCAAACCGTCCATCTTTAGGATCAATTAGTGTCTTATCAGAGACAAAACTACCATTTATTGATAGATAGACTGAACCTTTGACAGAGGTATGACCAATAACTTTGCTCGTATGTTCAAAAACTGGTTCGATGAACACTTGATGCATTCCAGTAGATGTTTTTTCTAATCTTTTTGCTGGAATTTCATAAGCCTCTGGATGTCGATTAGTCCTCACTACTACCTTACGTTCTTCAGAATCTGCCTCTAGAGTCCAAAACTGTTTTGGCAAAGCACTAATTTCCACAGTTTGGCTGTGAGCAAGTGGTTTACTCAACCGATAAGAAAAATCTCCCTTATCATCTGCTTCCAAAATATTCTCAATAGAAGTAACTGCTTCCCCATCTATCGTAATCGCTACATATCCACCAGGAGTGGTATTCCCTGAGATGGTTTGATCTCCAGCTTGAATCGGAGCAACCTCTAGATGGTTTTCAATAAATGGAAGTTCTTCCTCCATATCCTCCATCTCTTCCGATTTTTTTTCTTCACTCGGTACCTCATCAGTCACTTCCTCAGCTTCAGCATTTTCCGAAACTGTATTGGTAAGCGATGTTTCCGTGCTTTCTAATTGAGTTTCAAGAGCTGTAGAGTCAGTCTCCTCAGCCATTGCGGTTTCCGTATTCATCCCTGTGCCAATCCATAGAAAAGCAATTGCCACCGAAACTAAACCCACCTTACTTTTTCTCAACGAAAAAATCTTGCTATTCATATTTTCTCCTTATATCTGTATTAACAATTAACGACACATATTGTCCTAGTTTTATTATAAAAAAAACATCTCATAGAACATTGTTTTTCATTAGTTTTTTATCTGTTTCACAGTTGTCTGTAATAAATAGCATGCTACATTTCGCAAAAACTTTGCTGGTTCTCATAGTCATTTAGTTTTTCTTTTATTACTTGTAAATACAATTTCTAAGTTATGGCACATTCAAAGTAAAGAACAAGCGCCTGAATTTTTCTATGATGCAGATCATTGTTTTTAGCTCGGAGTGCTCGCTTTAATTCGTCAACTTATACTCAATGAAAATCAAACTAGGCGACGCAGATGCAGATAGAACTGAAGTTCATCAAATCAAGTCAACAATGTCTGATTTTGATTTTCGAAGAGTATTAAATAAGAGTGGGTTTATTTGTCATGATGCCACTTGTTTATTTTGTTAACTATCACTTCATAAAACATGGTTGTCCTCACAATAAAAAAAGCACCCGAAGGTGCTAGGTAAGACCATTCTACCGACTTCAGGTTCGAGGTCGGTGGAAAAATTCATTAGGCGTTGAAAGCATCTGTCAACTGTGGCACAACTTGTTTCTTACGTGAAACGGCACCTGCTAGGAAGGCGTGATTGTTTTCCAACTTGAAGTTGAAAGCTGCTTCTACCTTATCCATGTTGCTACCGAGCGCAAGGATTTCTGAGTTTGAATTAACGATGTCAGTAATCATCAAGACAAAGTCAGAGTAGCCGTTTGCTGCTGATGCTGCTGTCATGGCTGATTCGATTTCTGCTTGACGTTCCAAGACTTCTGCAATGTCCACAGTGTTGACTTGGGCTACACGCACGTCATTTCCATTCAAACCAAAGGTTTTTGCGTCGATGTCAATCAATTCTTCTGCTGACTTGCTGGCAAGGTTGGTTCCTGCTTTCAAGAGTGCCAAGCCGTATTCTTCCAAGTTTACACCAGCAATTTCAGCCAACTCAGCCGCAACTTGTGGATCTGTTGCATGAGTAGTTGGGGATTTGAGCAAGAGTGTATCCGAAATCAAGCCTGACAAGAGGAGACCTGCCACTTCTTTTGGAGGCGTCACACCATTTTCCTTGAAGGCACGGTAAGCGATAGAAGATGCTGAACCAACTGGCTCCAAACGCATGTACAATGGGTTTGCAGTTTCGAAGTTTGCGACACGGTGGTGGTCAATAACAGCTGCCACTTCCACATCTTTGATGTCTGCGATTGATTGTTGGAATTCATTGTGGTCTGTCAAGATGACTTGGCTAACACCTTCTGCCTTAGCAGACTCAACCACGCGCGGTGCAGTAACACCAAAATAATCAAGCGCAAAAGCTGTTTCTTCATTTGGCATTCCAAGGGCTACAGCTTCCGCATCACGGCCAAAAACTTCGCGCTCCAAGTGAGCCCAGCCGTATGATGATGCAATGGCATCTGTATCAGGATTTTGGTGACCAAAAACTAAAAATTTAGACATGTCTACAACCTCATTTTTCTAATAATCTCCTACATTTTACCATAAATAGAAAGACTTGTGAACATGGACGGGTCCAGATTTGCCAAACGTTTTCAAAAAGAGTAAGATAGTAGGTAATAATGCAAAAGGAGAAACCTATGAAATTTTCAGACTATACCTATGTTCGTCCGGACTATGAAACAATTAAAGCACAGTTTTCTGAACTGACAGAACAGTTAGCTGCTGCTAGTGATTTGGAAACAACTCGTACACTTGTGGTAGCCGTTACAAAATTACTCAACTTGATCGATACCCAGTACAACCTCTGGATGATCCGCCATACTATCGACATGAACGATGAGTTCTACAATGAAGAAACCAAGTTTTGGAATGAATATTCGCCACTCTTTGAAGAATTGACCACCAACTACTACCGTGTCATTGTACAAACGCCATACAAGGAAGAGCTTTCAGACATCTTGCCTCAAACCTTCTTCATGCAGGCAGAAAACAAGCTCGAGACCTTCTCATCTGATGTGATTCCCTTGTTCCAAAAGGAAAATGAATTGACCGATGAGTACAGCAAACTGATTGCTGGTGCAGAGATTGATTTCCAAGGTCAGACCTACAACCTGGCACAAATGGGGCCATTCGGTCAATCAACCGACCGCGAGGTCCGCAAGGCTGCTTCTGCTGCTACAACTGCCTTCTTTGAAAGCAAGGAAGCTGATTTTGACCGTGTTTACGACGAGTTGGTCAAGGTCCGCACGGAAATCGCCCACAAACTTGGCTTCAAGGACTATGTGGAATACGGCTACCTCAAGATGAACCGTTTCGACTACAATCGTGATATGGTCAAGGTGTACCGTGAAGAAATCCTCAAACATATCGTACCGATTGTGCAAAACCTTCGTCAACGCCAAGCCAAACGTTTACAGGTGCCAAGTCTCAAGCACTACGACCTCAACCTTGAATTCTTGGACGGAAATGCTGTTCCTCAAGGTGACCCTGACTTTATCGTCAGCCAAGCCCAAGACATGTACCGCGAATTATCCGCTGAAACGGGCGAGTTCTTTGATTTCATGATTGAGCATGAACTCTTGGACTTGGTCGCAAAACCAGGCAAAAACAGCGGTGGCTACTGCACCTATATCCCTGACTTCAAGAGCCCATTTATCTTCTCTAACTTCAACGGAACCAGCGGTGATATTGATGTTTTGACCCACGAAGCAGGTCACGCCTTCCAAGTCTACCGTTCCCGTTG
This sequence comes from Streptococcus sp. 2018WUSS126, assembly GCF_044427425.1. Lineage (NCBI taxonomy): Bacteria > Bacillati > Bacillota > Bacilli > Lactobacillales > Streptococcaceae > Streptococcus > Streptococcus sp. 2018WUSS126. The sequence goes on from NZ_JAOTGB010000003.1 coordinate 115,739, forward strand.
GATCCAAAGTCCAGAAGTTGTCTGGCCAACCTATGAAACCTGTGAAATCCACTCCATGTCTATGGAATTTATGACTTGGCCTTGGATGGACCGTTTCTTCAAGGAACAAGTCGATAAATATAAATTTACCCACTTGGCAAGTGCCCTACTCTTCTTGCCTTACGGTGTCTTGGTGGACCACTTCCAGCACGAAGTCTATGAACATCCAGAAATGACACCAGCAGAACGCAAGGCGACTTGGAAAAAACTCCAAGACCTCTACCTGCCAGACCGTGATTATTCTGAGTCAGAAGCCCTCAGCCGTGGTATCTTCTGGTATCGTCAAGGTCATATCTTTGCTAGTCCATTCTACTACATCGATTATACCTTGGCCCAGGTTTGTGCCCTTCAATTCTGGAAACGTACGCAGGTAGATCACGATGAAAATGCTTGGGAAGACTACATCCGCATCTGTGATTTGGGCGGCACCAAGTCCTTCTTGCAAGTGGTTGAAGCCGCAAACCTCCAATCACCATTCAAAGAAGGTGCCCTTGAAAGCACCGCAAAAGCTGCGGCCGATTGGTTAAATGCAGTTAAGGATGACGAACTCTAAAACGCAAAAATCTGAATGAACAGCTCATTCAGATTTTTTTGATTATATGATACTTGTCCCTAACACATTAAATCTTTTCCGCATCAATCTCCGACCTCTTCACTATTATCCCTTAATTCTATTCAAGTACTCCTGATAGGTTTCTGTCTCCATCAAGGCCTTTGCATTTTCCACTCGAGCCTTCGTTGGGGGCTTAGTCCCCTCTAGTGGATAGGGTCTGCCCAACTCACGCCACTTAAATTCACCAAGATTATGATAAGGTAACACCTCAAAACGTTCGACATTTTTTAATGTTTTAACAAACTTACCAAGTTCAATCAAGTCTTCATCTCGGTCAGTCAAATTTGGTACCAGGACATGACGAATCCAAACAGGCTTACCGATGTCTGATAGATATTGAGCACATTCTAAAATAGTCTTGTTACTATGACCTGTCACAATGCGGTGTTGCTCAGGATTCATTTCCTTAATATCAAGGAGCACCAAGTCTGTTACTTCCATAAGCCGACTATATTTTTCCAAGTAGCGCTCTGTCTTACGGAAAGTCAACGCACAGGTATCCAAAGTAGTGTGAATCCCTTTTTCTTTTGCAAGGGTAAACAGAGCAATTAAAAAATCAATCTGGATGGTTGCTTCACCACCTGAAACGGTAATCCCCCCTTCTTTTCCCCAAAACATACGAAAACGCAGGGCTTCATTCAAGACGTCTTCTGCCGTTCTCTCAGTCGCTGCTGGATTGACCAGATCCCAAGTATCTGGGTTATGGCAATACTGGCAACGCATGTGACAGCCCTGCATAAAGACTACAAAACGTACCCCTGGGCCATCAACCGAACCAAAACTCTCTGTTGAATGAACCAAACCTGTCACTTTACGATAATCAATTTCTGTCATCATCTCATCCTCATCATTTTATAAGACTAGTATATCACAAAAATGAAAACGCTTCTATCATTTACTTTCTTTCTTTCATAACTATCATCTTCCGTAAAAAGAAAGCTAAAAGACTAGGTTGCCCTAGTCCTTATCGGTTTCTTCTTTCTCCAGTGGTGTAATCAAGAGTTTTAATTTTGTTACGCGACCATTTTTTACCTTATCGTTAATAAGAACTAGATGGTGATCTTTACTATCTACTTCAAAGGAAACCTTTTCGTCTTGGCTAGGAATGGTACCGACCCCTGTCAGATAATAACCAGCAATCGTATCAACGTTATCACTTTCCAACTCCATCTCAAAATGCTCATTGAAGTCATTTAAGGTCATATTTCCTTGGACGATATAGGTGTTGTCAGCAATTTCTCGGACAAAAATTTCTGTCTTATCGGTCTCATCATCGATTTCACCGACAATTTCTTCCAGCAAATCTTCCAAGGTAACGAGACCTGCAACACCACCATACTCATCTAACAAGATAGCCATTTGATTTTGGGTATTTCTCAATGATGTCAACAAATCATCCACGAAAATCGTTTCTGGAACGAAGAGAGGCTCCTGCATAATGCGGCGGATGTTGAGATTGTCAAAGCCATTACTGAAAGCTTCTGACAAGATTTTCTTGGTATGAATCAGACCAATGATATTGTCCTTATCGCCATCATAAACAGGGATACGTGAAAAATTCTGCTTGAGGATGGCTGCCATGATGGTTGCTGTATCATCCTCAATATCCACCATGAAAGCATCCGTACGGGGAACCATTACTTCACGTGCCATCAGCTCATCTAAAGAGAACACACCTTGAAGCATTTCGATTTCTTCGGCATCTAAGGTTTTCTCACTCTTTGTCAAAATATATTCAATTTCATCCCGTGTCATCTGCTCATCCGCATCATCAAAATTCATAGGAGTAATACGGCTGATAAGATTCGTTGCAGCAGATAATAACCACACGAACGGACTAACAATTTTTCCAAGGAAAATAATCACAGGTGCAGTAACTACTGCCAGATTTTCCTTCATATTCATGGCAATCCGCTTAGGGTACAATTCACCAAGAACGATTGAAACGAAAGTCAACATAGCCAGTGCAAGCCAGTATCCTGCAGTTTGCGCTGTTGTTGAATTCCCCATCCATTTGGCAAATACAGCTCCCAAATCATTAGCCAAGCTGGCACCTGAAAGGATGGAGATGAAGGTAATACCGACCTGAATGGTTGATAGAAAATTGTTAGGATTCTCTAAAACTTGAAGCAAGCGAATATATTTCTTCTCACCGTCTGCGGCTTTTTGTTCTACTCTTGAACGATTTAGAGAAACAAGCGCCATTTCAGAGGCTGAAAAGAAGGCATTGAACAGGGTCAATAAGAATAAAATTAACAGTTGTAAATAGATGGTCTGACTACCAGGGTCTTCCATGATGTTCTCCTATAATAAAATTTATAACATTCCTATTATACCATAAAATCCAAATTTTTACATAGTTCTTGTTACAAATACTCTCTCTTGCCCTTTTATGTTACAATAATCAAAAGGAATAGGAGAGTGACTATGGTTATTTCAATGAAAAATGTTCATTACAAGAGACAGGGTAAAACAATTTTAGAAGATATAAACTGGGAATTTCAACCAGGAGAACGATGGGCCATTTTGGGTCTAAACGGTGCTGGCAAATCAACACTCCTGCGTATTCTAATGGCAGAATTTTGGAAAACCTCTGGTGATTTGACAGTATTAGGGGTTGAATTTGGTAAAGGTGACATTCCCAGTCTTCGTACGAAAATTGGAGTGGTCGGCTCTTTTCTAGCAGAACGATTTCCCATTGACCTGACTGCAGAACAAATCGTATTGACAGGTAAATATAAGTCCTCCATCCTATATCGTGAATATGGACAAGCGGAGCTCAACCAAGCAAAAGCTATGCTTAAGTCTATTAAGGCTAGTCACCTAATTGGTCGGACTTATGCGAGCCTTTCACAGGGTGAACGCCAACTCCTGCTCATTGCCCGTAGCCTCATGGAAGATCCAGCTATTTTGATATTAGATGAAGCAACCGTTGAACTTGACCTATTGGCACGCGAGCGCCTCCTCCATCATATCGATTCTATCTGTCAACTCCCAAATGCTCCTGCCATCATCTATGTCACCCACCACGCAGAAGAAATCACAAACAACTTTACTCACGTCCTCCTTCTAAAAGAAGGGAAAGTCCTAGCACAGGGACCAAAACAAGAAATTCTAACTCCTGCATTGCTCAGTGATTTTTATGGCAATCAGGTAGAATTGATTGACTTGGGTGAGGGAAGATTGTTCATTAAGCCGATATTATAAAAAAACAAATCCAGCCCTAGTTTGAGCTGGATCTTAATCGTTCCACCATCACCAAAAATGGTGGGGTATTGACTTGGTTGAGCGGTTTATAGAGCATGGCGGTAAAGACAGTCTGGTCTAGCTGGCTGATAAAGTCTAAGACTGCATCCTTCTCAAGAGCTCCGCCCTCGTGACCATAGTAAACCATGATGGCTAGGCGACCACCCACCACCAGACGGTCAAGGACTTTTTCGATGGCTTGAAGGGTGGTTGCAGGCAGGGTGATGACTGACTTATCCGCCGAAGGAAGATAGCCTAGATTAAAAATTGCTGCCTTGCACTCCTCCACATACTGGTCTAGGTTTTCGTGTCCTGTCAAAACCAATTGAGCATTGGTCAAGCCAGCTTTTTCTAATTTTTCAGCCGTTGTGGTCAGGGCTTGTTCCTGAATATCAAAGGCCACAACTTTTCCTGCTCGCTGAGCTAAAAATAGCGTGTCATGGCCATTTCCCATAGTCGCATCGACCGCTAGGTCCTGGTCTGTTAATATCTCATCTAAAAAGGCATGGGCCATGTGTAAAGGTCTAAGCATTCTTTCTCCTTAAGTTAATAATCTTACATAATATTCGGTCAAGGTGGCTTCGTCCACCTTTTTGCGTTGCTGGAGCCACCAGCTGACCGTCTCCACAAAAGTCGTCACGACAAAATGTACCAGCAAATCCTCTGGAAGATTCCTCTTATCCTGCATGTAATCTTCAGCCACTTTTGGAAAAATATCGTGTTTCAACTCCGCTTCCAGTTCTCTTAGAAAATAGGCATTGCGGGACAACAAAAGGCTGGCAACACGATCTTGATTGGTCCGAAAGTGTTTGAAAATATGAACCAGTAAGGTCTTCACATCCGCATCTTCACGACCTGTAAATAAATGATGAAAGAGGTCATGACAAAGTTCTTCCAAAAGAGCCTCTTTACTTGCATAGTGGGCATAGAAAGTGGAACGCCCCACATCTGCTAGGTCAATGACATCCTGCACACGCATCTCGTCATAGCCCTTATCATTTAATAAGGTCAAAAAAGCCTGAAAAATAGCTCTTTTTGTTTTTGCAATTCGTCTATCCATTTTTCGTACATTTCAAACAATTTGTTCAGAAAAAGACAAACCGTTTCTCTTGTTTCTAGTTTTTCGGCTCATTACAGTGCATAATAAACCTATAAACAGTATAACACAGAAAGGGAATCTCATGTCATCTTCTAAAAATACATTTATCGCTTTTCTCCTCAATCTTAGCTTTTCTATCATCGAGTTTATCTTTGGCTGGCTCTTTGGTTCTAGCGCTATCTTAGCAGATGCTGTTCATGATTTGGGTGACGCCCTCGCCATCGGAAGCTCTGCCATCATGCAAACCTATGCCAACAAGCCTGCTGATAGGGTTTATCCCTTTGGCTATAAGAGATGGAATATTTTGGCTGCTCTCTTGACTTCTAGTATTCTGATTATCGGCTCCAGCTTGATCCTTGTGGAAAACATTCCCAATCTCTTCCATCCCCAGCCTGTCAATCAAGATGGTATGCTGGTACTTGGGATTATCGCTGTCATCATCAATTTCCTTGCTTCCCGTATTGTAAAAAATGGCCATAGCCATAATGAGTCCATTCTCAGCTTGCACTTTTTAGAGGATATTTTGGGATGGCTGGCGGTCATCCTTGTTTCCATCATTCTTCAATTTACTGATTGGTACTTTCTAGACCCACTTCTCTCGCTCTGTATTGCTATCTTCATCCTCTCCAAAGCCCTGCCAAAAGCCTGGAATAATGTCATGATTCTACTTGAAACAAGTCCGCAAGGAGTAAATATTGAAGAAATTGAAGGAAGACTCATGGCTATTGAAAATGTTCACGAAATCACACAACTGAATGTCTGGACCATGGATGGATATGAACATTGTGCGACTGTGACAGTGACACTAACAAATCCTGCTGTAGCAGACAAGACCAAAGCAAAAATACGGAATTCTCTTATCACCTTTGGCATTGTCCAGGGCACCATCGAAATTTTGTAAAAAATTTTTTAAATACTTCACATTTTCTTCTTCCATTTGCGAATAAATAGGTATGAAGACAATTATCCTATTTTTCCTTGGAGCTTCTATCGGCTCCTTCTTGGGATTGGTCATCGACCGTTTCCCTGAACAGTCCATTATCGCCCCCTCTAGTCACTGTAATACCTGCAAGCGACGGCTCAAAGCCTGGGACCTCATTCCAATCCTGTCCCAGCTTTCGACAAAATCCAAATGCCGTTACTGCAAGGCGAAGATACCTTATTGGTATCTGGGACTAGAAGTCTTAGCTGGTCTAGTCGTCCTGCTCTGCCATTTTCAGGTCCTAAACCTGACCGAAACCATTCTCATCTTGGCAGGACTTGTTTTGACCATTTACGACATTAAGCATCAGGAATATCCTTTTGCTGTCTGGCTCGTTTTTACTTTTATAGCTCTGGTACTCTCCCAGCTCAACTGGCTTTTCTGTGGCTTTTTACTCTTGGCCTATCTGACTGAAAAATTGCAAGTCAATATTGGTTCTGGTGACTTTCTCTATCTGGCAAGTTTGGCCTTAATATGTGGATTTACAGAACTCCTCTGGATTATCCAGATTAGTTCCCTCCTAGGGCTTCTTGTCTTCACTATTTTCAAACCCAAGTCTATTCCCTACGTACCACTCCTTTTCATTTCAAGTATTCCTATCATTCTGTGCACCTAAATCGAGTTTTTCTCGATTTTTTTGTTATAATAGAAGGCATATTAGAGTTCAACTCCATCAAAATAATTGGAGTGCCTTCTTGATAGGAAGGCAAAAGGAGAAACGTTATGACACTATTTAAGGATGACAGTTTAACCCTGCATACCGACCTTTATCAAATCAACATGATGCAGGTCTATTTTGACCAAAACATCCACAATAAACACGCTGTATTCGAAGTCTATTTCCGTTCACAACCTTTTAAAAATGGCTACGCTGTATTTGCCGGTTTGGAACGCGTTGTAAACTACCTCAACAATCTCAGCTTTAGCCAGACAGACATTGACTATCTGACAGAACTAGGTTATCCGCAGGCTTTCCTTGATTACTTGTCCCAATTGGAAATGACGCTCACTGTCCGTTCGGCTAAGGAGGGCGACCTGGTCTACGCTAACGAACCCATTCTTCAAATCGAAGGACCATTGGCACAATGCCAACTAATCGAAACTGCCCTCTTAAACATCGTCAACTACCAAACCCTGATTGCCACAAAAGCTCGCCGTATCAAGGCCGTCATTGAAGATGAGCCCTTGATGGAATTTGGCACTCGCCGTGCCCAAGAAATGGATGCTGCTATCTGGGGTACACGGGCAGCCTTTATTGGTGGAGCATCTGCGACTTCCAATGTTCGAGCTGGCAAAATCTTCGGTATCCCTGTCGCTGGTACCCATGCCCACGCCTTGGTTCAAACATACGGAGATGATTACAAGGCTTTCAAAGCCTACGCTGAAACCCATCATGACTGTGTCTTCCTCGTTGATACCTATGATACGCTTCGTATTGGTGTTCCAGCAGCCATCAAGGTTGCCAAGGAAATGGGAGATAAGATTAACTTCAAAGGGGTTCGGATTGATTCAGGCGATATGGCCTATATTTCCAAGAAAGTTCGTCAGCAATTAGATGATGCAGGTTTTACAGATGCGAAGATTTACGCATCTAATGACCTGGATGAAAATACCATCCTCAACCTCAAAATGCAAAAGGCAAAAATTGATGTCTGGGGAGTTGGTACCAAACTCATCACCGCCTACGACCAACCTGCCTTGGGCGCTGTCTACAAGATTGTATCCATCGAAGATGAAGATGGAAATATGCGTGACACCATCAAGCTGTCTTCTAATGCGGAAAAAGTCTCCACTCCTGGTAAGAAACAGGTTTGGCGCATCACCTCCAAAGAAAAAGGAAAATCAGAAGGGGACTACATCACCTTTGCGGACACCGACGTCACACAGATGGATAATATCTATATGTTCCATCCAACTTACACCTACATCAATAAAACCATCGAGAACTTTGATGCACGTCCTCTCCTAGTTCCTATTTTCGAAAAAGGAAAACAGGTCTATGAACTTCCAAGCCTAGCGGAAATTCAAACCTATGCCAATCAAGAATTTGATAAGCTCTGGGATGAATACAAACGTGTGCTCAACCCACAGCTCTATCCAGTCGACTTGGCACAAGATGTTTGGGATAATAAGATGAACCTCATCAATCGTATTCGCAAACAAACTCAGACCAAATCCATCTAAGAAAGGTATGTTATGACCCTACAGGAAACAATCATCAAAGAATTAGGTGTCAAGTCACATATTGACCCCAAAGAAGAAATCCGTCGCTCCATCGACTTTCTCAAAGACTACCTGAAAAAACACCCATTTTTGAAAACCTATGTCTTGGGGATTTCTGGTGGACAAGATTCGACCTTGGCTGGTCGTTTGGCTCAGCTGACTATGGAAGAAATGCGGGCGGAAACAGGTGACGATTCTTATCAATTTATCGCTATCCGCCTCCCTTACGGTGTGCAAGCTGACGAGTCTGACGCCCAAGCAGCCCTAGCCTTTATTCAACCAGATGTCAGCTTAACCATCAACATCAAGGAATCAACAGATGCCATGGTGGCTGCAGTCAATGCAAATGGGCTTACTATGTCTGATTTTAATAAGGGAAATGCTAAAGCCCGCATGCGCATGATTGCCCAATACGCTATCGCTGGGGAACGCAAGGGGGCTGTTATTGGAACCGACCATGCCGCTGAAAATATCACTGGCTTCTTTACCAAGCACGGCGACGGCGGTGCAGACATTCTCCCCCTCTTCCGCCTCAATAAACGCCAAGGAAAACAGCTTCTAGCTGAACTGGGGGCAAATGAAAAACTCTACCTCAAAGTTCCTACTGCAGACTTGGAAGAAGACAAGCCCGGTCTGGCTGATGAAGTCGCACTCGGTGTTAGCTATAACCAAATCGACGACTATCTCGAAGGTAAAACCATCGACCCTCAAGCCCAAACCATTATCGAAGACTGGTGGAACAAAACAGCCCACAAACGCCACCTGCCAATTACTATTTTTGATGACTTTTGGAAATAATACTCTTCGAAAATCAAAATCAAACGTTGTTGACTTGATTTGATGACTGAAAAGCTCCTGTGGAGGTTTTCAGCCAGTTACCTTGAAATATAAAAGGAATAGAGTTCTAACATCAACTTGAAGGCGCAAACAATGTTCGCTATATTTCCAACCTTCAACTATCTCCCAGATAGTTTTGACGCGAAACATGTTCGCTATATTTCCAACCTTCAACTATCTCCCAGATAGTTGAAGCTAGGCTACTTTTGATTTTCATCGAATAATAAAAAATGGAGCCCTGACAGTTGAACCGTCAGGGGTTTTGTTTTTTATTATAACTTCAAACCATAATGAAAAAAGCCCACGCAGGAAAAAACATCCTGCATGGGCGTCAATGGACACGGTGCCACCTCACTATGGACTCGACTAGAAAAGTCCATAACTTTTTCTCCTCTAACAAGGAGGCGCACGATAAGGGGTGCGGACCGAACTCTCATTGTTTCGAATTCATCGAACCAAACTCGCTTTACTAAACCAGACAATCCATAAAACGGATACGAATGCTTGTTTGGCATCAGCCCATTTCATAAACCTCTATCATCTATTCACACCAACCATAGACTCTCTAAAGACAAAGTGTTTATTACTTTTTCTGATTACTTGTAATTATACGTTACAAAATCAAAATGGTCAAGTAATTTTTAGAAATTTTCTAAACAATTTGAAAATTCAGTTTCCATTGCCTGAATCCATTAAAAACTAACAAAAAGCCACTCTGCTTAAGTGACTTTCTAAAAAACTGTACTCACGAGGCTGGACTCAAGCCCAGCACCGCTTCTCAAAGTTAGTGTCAACATCTCAGCACAGTGGTTGATTGGGTTTAACAGTCCAGTGGAGTGAAACAGTTCGAGGAACTGTTTCAGCTGGTCACCTTAAAACTAGAAAGTGACCATAGAAGCCGAACCTAAATGTCTTTCCCACTCCCATATCAAAGACAGCTTTAACTAGTCAAGGTCATTTTTAAGGGAATACTGACTGTATTTCAAAAAAATAACGATATGTAGCTTAAACAATAGCCTTAGATGGACATTCTGAACCTGTGACGGTAGGTTCTAAGACTCCTGTTTGGAAAGGATTATCCCTCTCTTTATCAATGAATAGGTAAAATAGGCTAGTATTCCCCCCATTGTATTGGTCCATAAATCATCGATTTCAAAGACGCGTTGGGCATCAATCAGCAAATCCAGTAGTAATTGTGTGCATTCAATAAAAAGACTGATACAAAAACTATAACGAATCACCGCTCGAAGGCTCCGCCATTCTTCCCTAAGAAACAAAAGAAGAAAAATCAGAGGGAAAAGTAGAAAAATATTAGTGATGTTTTGCAAGAAAATCCATCCTAGGTCCGCCAAACCATCTACCTTGTCCCCGTTGACGATGCTGTTGAAAGGCGTTGGTAAAAGATAGAGACGGCCGATTTGAATAATTCCTGGGGTCGAGAAATCCTTATACTGTGGGTACCAAGTCTGAGGTAGAAAACAAAGTAAAACAATAGCCAGAGCATAGGCTCCAGCTAAGGTCTTACAAATCTGTCTTCCTAGCTTGGTCAAGTTTCCATCTGCTTGGAAGAATTTTCTCATGCTCGAATACCTGCCTTTGCTTTTGCGGCTGCAATACGAGCACGTGCTTTTTCACGGTCTTTCTTGAGCGTATTGGAGCGCAATTGACCACAGGCAGCATCAATATCTGTACCATGTTCCTGACGAACGACACAGTTAACACCATTTTTCTTCAAAACATCAAAGAAAGCAAGAGTACGTTCCTTGGTTGAACGACTGTACTGGTCATGTTCGCTAACTGGGTTATAAGGAATCAGGTTGATATAGGACAATTTACGGATGTTCTTGGTCAAGTCAGCCAATTCCTGTGCCTGTTCCACTCCATCGTTGACCTCATTGAGCATAATATACTCAAAAGTCACACGGCGGTTGGTCACTTTGATATAGTCTTCGATTGCTTCAAAAAGAACTTCTATAGGGAATTTGCGGTTAATCCGCATAATGCTCGAACGAAGGTCATTATTTGGCGCATGTAGAGATACTGCCAAATTAACTTGGACACCTTCGCGTGCAAACTCACGAATTTTTGGCGCTAAACCTGACGTCGAAACAGTGATGTGACGGGCACCAATTGCCAAGCCCTTGTCATCATTAACCACTCGCAAGAAGGTCATAACATTATCGTAGTTATCAAGCGGCTCACCAATCCCCATCACAACGATATGGCTAACACGCTCATTCTGATTGCGCTCATCCAAGTACTTTTGTACCAACATAATCTGAGCCACAATCTCACCGCTAGTCAAGTCACGTTGCTTAGGAATCAATCCAGATGCACAGAATGTACAGCCGATATTACAGCCAACTTGTGTCGTTACACAGACAGAAAGACCATAGTGCTGGTGCATGAGAACTGTCTCAATCAACATGCCATCTGGCAGTTCAAAGAGGTATTTGATAGTGCCGTCCTTAGACTCCTGTACAATCCGTTGTTTGAGCGGGTTAACTACAAAATTCTCTTCCAACTTTTCAATCAAAGATTTTGGCAAGTTGGTCATTTCCGCAAAGGATTGAACACGAGAACGGTAAAGCCATTCCCAAATTTGAGTGGCACGGAACTTCTTCTCTCCGTTTTCTAAAATCCAATCAACCAGATTGGCTTGACTAAATGCATAAATTGATGGTTTCATATTTCTCCCTATTTCTGGCGGATAACAAAGTTACGCTTCACTTCATTCATCTCACGCTTGCTCTGCTTACGCTCACGTTTTTGAGAACGCTCCGTTTGACTCGCCTTAACACCAGCATTCTTCATAGTAAAATGACGCTGTTCCGACTGTTTGTTCTGCTGCTTCCCTTTTTTCTGACGGTCATTGCGATTATTTTTGTTTTCTTTTGGTGCAATAGGCTCCGTCCGCTGCTGATTTCTGTTGCGATTGCGAGAACGACTCCGCTTGCGACGCGGTCTGTCCTCCTCCTCAGCAGGCAAGTCTTGTGGATTCGGATTGGCTAAGACGAAATAAGCACAACCAAAATTACAATACTCCGTCAAATAGTCGTCCAAGCGGCTGATTTTTAAGTCTGATTTAACATTTTTATCGTCTGTATAGAATCCCCTTAATCTCAGCTGCTCATTGCCCCAATCTCCCACGATATAATCAAACTTGAGCATGAGTTGTGAAAAACGTTGACCAAAAATCGTCTGGTCAAAAGCATTCTTGTAATCTTCCAAAAGGTCCAATTCAATATTTTCAGATACAACCTTATCTCCGACACGAGCAAAACTCGGACCAGGGTATTTATTATAGTTATACATTTCAGGTGAAATTTCTTTTTTCATTTGTCCTCCTATCTTATAAAATCTTCATACGTAAAAATCATTTGATTAATAATCTATCCGGTCAGAATCTAAATTCTCACACTTAACCTTATTATTATAACACGATTTATCTGGAAATTCTTCTACTTTACCATTTAGGAGAAATTTCTGACAATTAAGTAAATTCCCAAAGTAAGTTCTAGTCTGTCTTAAAAACTGGAAACTAGAATGAGACAAAGAAATAAGGTAGAACTTACTATGGGACAAGTTGGTAATCGACAATGAAAAACAAACACTTAACTCTC